>JBDTYJ010000005.1:0-46109 GCA_040005755.1 Pseudomonadota bacterium | reverse complement strand
GGCGCGCCGGCAATCGCGCCGCCGGTCACGTGGTGTGCGGCGTACCAGGTAATCGCATGCGTGTGTCAGCAGTGTCATCAGAACCCGCCGGTCCATCAGGCGCCGTTCCCGATCGTAACGTACGCCGACACGCAGCTGCCCTATCCGTCCGCCAGCTCGAAGAAAAAGCTTTGGCAACAGATGCAGAGCGTCGTCACCTCAGGTTACATGCCGTACCTGGGCTTGGAGGACCCGCCGGTGGAGCCGCCCGTGCAGCCGCTCAGCGGCGAGAACAAAGCCACGCTCCTGACGTGGTTCGCCGAGGGCGCCCATGATGAGGGTGGTCAGGCGTGCCCCGTGGCCTGCGACTGGACCAAAGGTCCGCCGGATGCCGGGCAGTGACCGCATCGAAGCAAAGGCCCGCCAGCGGCCTTTTTCCGGCTCGCGCGCCCTTCGGCCAAGCTATGTCCGACCCCGGCTTCGGAACGTTGACATCTGAACAGCCGAGCAGTAGAAGCTTGAGCACCGGTCGGGCTCAAACCACCCGCCAACCACCAGCACCGCCGCTATAGAGGTCTACAGATGGACGAAAAGCCGAAAACCAAAGCGCTCGAACTCGCAATTGCCAGCGTCCAGAAGGAGTTCGGTGACGGCGCCATCATGCGCCTGAAAGACGGCGAGAAGATCGGTGGGGACGTGCAAGTCGTGCCGACCGGTTCCATGGGCTTGGACATCGCCCTCGGCATCGGCGGCTACCCGCGTGGTCGTATCGTTGAGATCTACGGCCCGGAGTCGAG
This sequence comes from Pseudomonadota bacterium, assembly GCA_040005755.1. Taxonomy (GTDB): domain Bacteria; phylum Myxococcota_A; class Polyangia; order Polyangiales; family Polyangiaceae; genus PMG-095. Next base: position 45,333 of record JBDTYJ010000005.1, on the reverse strand, counting down.
CGGTAAAACCACGCTCACCCTGCATGCCATCGCCAACGTGCAGCGCCAAGGCGGCGTGGCCGCGTTTATCGATGCCGAGCACGCGTTGGACATCACCTACGCCAAAAAGCTCGGCGTGAAGACGGACGAGCTGCTCATCAGTCAGCCTGATTTCGGTGAGCAAGCCTTAGAAATCACGGACATGCTCGTCAAATCCGGCGCGGTCGATCTGATCGTGATTGATTCCGTGGCGGCCTTGGTGCCCAAAGCGGAAATCGAAGGCGACATGGGTGACTCGCACGTCGGGTTGCAGGCTCGCTTGATGAGCCAGGCGTTGCGCAAGGTCACGGGTTCTGTTGCCCGTTCGCACTGCATCATCATGTTCACCAACCAGATCCGCATGAAGATCGGTGTCATGTTCGGCAGCCCCGAGACCACCACGGGTGGAAATGCGCTCAAATTCTACGCCTCCCAGCGTTTGGACATTCGTCGCATCGGCGCCATCAAAGAGAGCATTACCCCGGGTAAAGACCCGGTGGCCGTCGGCAATCGCACCCGCGTGAAGGTGGTCAAGAACAAGCTTGCTGCGCCCTTCCGTGAAGTAGAGTTCGACATCCTGTACGGGCAGGGCATCAGCCGCTCGGGGGAAATCGTCGATCTAGCCTCGGATCTAAATATCATTCAGAAGAGCGGCGCCTGGTTCTCGGTGGATGGCGAGCGGATCGGGCAGGGCCGTGACAACGCGCGCACCTACCTCGAGCAGCACCCGGACTTGATGATGCGCATCGAGCATAAGTTGCTCCTGCATCACGGCATCGGCATCGGGGGCACCGCGACACCCAATGTGAACGCTCCGGGGTCTGAGGCGACGAAGCCATCGGGAAAAGGTGAGGCGGCGGGGCACGCCGCAGCATCTGCCCCTCGTGGGGAGGCCGCAGCCCCCGCCGGTGGCCCGCCCAATGGGGCGGCAGCCAAGCGCGGTAACGTTCGCCCGAGCTGAAAGCGCGTCTCCTCCAACGCGCTCCGGCTTGGTTGCCGCGCGGCGAACAGAGTTGGTGTCCGCATCTGAGCAGCCCAGACGCGGAACACTCGGTTCGTCGCGCGGTGTGTTCGCGGGGGGGAGGTGTGGGCATGTCGGTTCTGGGGATAACTTGTTCGGATTGTTGGGATATTTGCCGGCGTCGGCCCGCGGGCCTTCGTGTGCCATTTGTGGGCGCAAAACCCTGGCCGAAGCACCGGAAGTCGTGGCGGTTCGCGAGGTTAGGGGCGCGCCAGCGGCCGCCGGCAATTTCGTGGTCAAGTGGCGGTAATTAAACAAGTATTTTCGTTTCCTTGACGCTGTCGATCTCGTCCCTTAGTCCCAATTTCAGGCACTCGCCGCGTTTGGTTTCTATGGCTCCTCAACTGCGTTTCCCCTGGCTCCCCGCATCCGCTACCCGCGTCGGTCGCAGGCGCGTAGCGCGCGTCTCCGTGCCGCGCATGGCAACGGCGGCGGTGCGCATACCGGATGCGCAAGCGCAGGTCCCTCTCTACTTCCTGCCGTCGGGCCCGCAGATTTTCATTCACGAGGGCGCGCGCCAACGTTTGGAGCGTCGGCTGGAAGCAGCCTTCGGCGGTCCGGTGCAGCTCGGGGTAACGGATAACCGTCGCCGCATGGTGACCCAAACGCGCGCCCGGGGGCGTCTGCGCGTGAGGGTGAACATGATGTTCTTGGGGGCCGAACCCCGCATCTTGGACGCCTTGGTTGCCTACGTGGTGCATGGCGACCGGGATGCATCGACCGTGATCGGTGACTTCATCACGGTCAACACGCACCGCATCCGCGCCTCACGCCGCGCCACGGTGAAGCTGAACGCTGAGGGTCACATCCACGACCTGGGTGAGATCCTGCACCAGCTGAACGACACCTACTTCGGCGGCACCATTGGTGATGTTTTGATCACCTGGGGGCGCCGCACCAGTCCCGCCGCCAAGCAGCGCAGGACCATCAAGCTCGGCAGCTACAGCGCCAGCGAACGCCTGATTCGTGTGCATCCGATCCTGGATGCAGAGTGGGTGCCCCGCTACTTCGTGTCATACATCGTGTTTCACGAGTTGCTGCACCACGTCATGCCGGAGGTTCGCATCGGCGGCCGAACGCTGATCCACCCGCCTGAGTTCGCCAACCGCGAGCGTGAGTTCCGGTATCACGAACGGGCACTGGCCTGGGAACACAAGCACATCGACCGTTTGCTCCGCGCGCGCTGAGAGCTTGGGTGTGGAGAGAGGGTGTGGCTACGGGAAGCGTGCCCGCCGAGTTTGGGTTTGGGCTTCGTTTTCAGTCCGCTCCGGTGCTCACGTACATGAGTACGCTCCGCTCCGGTGCTCCTGAAAGCCTCGCCTAAACCCAAACTGGGCAGGCGGTAGCTGCTCCGTCTTTTGGAGAGCAGAGCGAAGAGCCGCCTGGGAGAGGCGGGTCGTGGCGGGGGTCCCGAGAGCGCGCGGGTCTGAGCTTTTGGATTTTGGGGGGCGCTCGGGGGTTGGCACGGCCGCAGCCAGTGCCGAGGCTGCAGCTCGAACCGGCTCGGATGTTTTTGCAGAGGAGCCTGTTCGAGGTGCGTTGGCGTTGAGCGCCGCGATTCCGTCAGAATTCGATCGCCAGGCCTAATACCCAGGTGTTGGCGCCGACGTTCATGCGGCTCTTGGAGCCGAAGGCATCTAGCTCGCTGCCGTACCATTCGGCGAAGAAGTAGCTGTTGTTGATGCCAAGGCTGTTGTCGGCGTCGCGCGCGGTTTGTTGGTCCAGGACGTCCAGCAGGAACATGGCGCCGAGGGCGTACTGCGGGCCGTAGGAGATGCCTTTGCCGAGCACGCCGTTTTGGCGCGAGGTGGTGCCGCCGTCGCTGGCCCACCAGAGAGCGTAACCGAGGCCGAGCTTGGCGTAGGGTACTAGTGGCACGCCGTAGTCGCGCATCAGGACGTCAGCGCGCAGCACTCCGACCAAATAGAAGGGCATCACGGAGAGCGCGGTCTTTTCGCCTGACTTCGTCTCGGGATGGGCGGAGAGGGGCGCGTAGCCGGTGGCGCGGGTGTAACCCCAGCCGAGGCCGGGGCCGAGCGTGCCGAGGTGAGGAATGCGGAGCACCTGCCAATCCGCCTCCAGCCCGAACATGTAGCGTTTCGTCGTGCCGAACGTGTCTTTGAACGGGCTCCCGTTCACGCCGTGATCGACGCGCGGCGTGTACGGGCCGAAGCGTGCTTCGACCAACCCGTTTTGCGGGGACTCCGTGCGCGAGCGGTCGCGGTTCCCGTATGCGCCAAATTCGTCAGTGCCTTGTGCGGAGGCCTGACGCGCGAACCCGAACGAACCCAGAACGAAAAACAGAACGAGAATCAGTCGTGTCACGTGGCGCGCCTCCGACGCAGGAACAAGCACGAAGCGCAGCCCAGCAGCGCGAACAATGTGAATGTCTCGCGGTGTCTAGAGAAGCTACAGAAGCCTCCTCCTCCCTTGCCACCCGCGTCCGTGTAGGCCTTGTAGAAGCCCGTGACGAGTTGCGGGACCGCGCAGGTGGTGACCGAGAGCGTGCCGGTATTTCGGTACGAATCAGTAGTTGCTACGGCGACGTGATAAGCAACGCCATTCACCAGACCCGTGGCGTTGCCGCCGTTCGAGGATTTTCCGGCCCCGCCACAGCGATAAGCGTCCAGGTTCGTCGTCCGCGCACCTTGGACCAGCACGTCCGAGGGGATCCCGCTGCAGCTCGTCGGGACCACCCCACCCTCCACCGGGAGCACTCCGGCCTCCTGTGCAGCCGCAACGCCGGGAGGTGGGTCGCAATAGAACGTGTAGCTATCGATGGTAATGTCGCTAGTAGTTTTGTCGGTATAGTTGAAGCTGATTGGCAGCAGAGTGTCGCCGACGTCGGCGCTCACTTTGTCCGGCGCGGCGGGGGCCAGCAGCTTGTAGCTGGCGTTCCAGGGAGTAGCCATGCCCTGGATGGTGCTGCTCCCGTCCACGAGCATGAAGTAGACGGAGATGTTCTGGGCAGCTGTCGTGCTGTCCTTGGGACGGCACGGATCCTTGTCGTCGGTGAGCGTGCTCGAGCTGCTGCCCGCTGTTCCGCCCGAGGTCCCCGCGGCTGCCGCGACGCCGCCGGTGCCGCCGCCGCCGGTGCCGCCGGTGCCGCCGCCGCCGGTGCTGTCCGCCCCCGCAGTGCTCGTGGTGCCTGCGGTGTTGTCCGTGCCCGCAGTGCCGCTGCTGCCGCCATTTGCGGATGCCCCCGTGGAGCGACCTGAAGCGAGCGTGCGCCCGTACAAGATCTGCTGCACCGGAACTTTGATCGGGGCCGGGTTAACGGTGGTGACGGTGAGGTTCTCGGGGCCGATCTGCCAACAAGTTAAAATTGCTGGATTGTTGCGGTTCGTGAGCTGCTCGCAATTGGAGCCCGCCCAGACTTGAAGCGTATATTTGTCGCTCGGGTTCGTGACCGCCACGTTGAACTCGATGTTCTCGTTGAGGTCACAGTCTTTGAAGTTAATCTGCGTGTTCAGCAGATTCCCCCCGCGATCAAGGCGGCGTTTCACGCCAGACACTGGCAGGGTGATCGTAGGCGTGGCCTGCGCGCGGACTTCGCCGGCAAGGCTGAGCACGAACGCAACCAAGGCCCAGAACTCGAACAGTCGGCGGAGGGTGAACATCTCGCGGGGTCCTTTGAGCACAGGGCGTGCCACGCTGCAATTCCTCGTAAGAACTTGGGTTAAATGGTGCGCCGGGAGGCGGCTGCGCGCCAAGCTGTCGGAACGGCTGCAGGGCGTGTCAAACTGACAAAGAATGTTGGTCAATGGCGTGATCGTTGGCGGTCGGTTCCGCGTAATCCGGAATTTCGGCCCGGCCACGGATTCGATCGCGCTCGCCGATGACTTGCGCGACGGGGGGCTGGTTTGGCTGATTCGCGTGGCAGCGAGCGCCACGACCCAGCAGCTGAGCCTGACGCTGGAACAGCAAGGCCGTTTTGCGCTCGGCGTTCCGGGGTTAGCGCGGCTACTTTCGTCCGGCGTCGAAGCGGGGATGGCTTTTCTAGCGTTCGTTGCGCCGCCAGGTGGCAGCGTGGCGGAGGCGAGGCGCGAGGCGTGGTCGCCGCCACGCATTGCCGCGTTGGCAACGCTCATCGCCGGCGCGCTCGGTCCGCTGCACGATCAGGGCATCGCGCACGGGTGTTTGCGTGCCGAGTTAGTGGCGGAGGGCAACGGTGCAACCGGCGACGCGCGCGCCGATGTGCTGTTCGGCTTCGGTGTTGCGGCCGTGGCGACCGCGTTCGGCCCGGCCGGCGAAGCGAGTCAGCTCTTGCCGCCCGATTGCCGCGCGCCGGAGCTGCGCGCTTCACTCTCGCCGCCGACACCGAGCAGCGATCTGTTCGCGCTGGGCGTGCTGCTCGGGGAGCTGCTGTCGGCGCCCGCTTTGACGGTAAGTTCGGCGTCCGGGAGCGAGTTTCGCGCGTGCTTGGCGGGTGCAACTGCGGGCGACGCTCGTGCGCGGCCGCGCGACGTGCGCGCGTTTGCGCGCGAGCTCACGCGCCTCGCCGCGGCAGTGCCCGTGGTGCCCGTGGTCAGCGCTGGCGCGGCGCGCCTCGAGGCGCCGGCTGGCGGCGCATCGCTCACCGCGGACGTTGGGCTCGAGCCGCACTTGGACGAGCGCGCGCCCGTGAGCCCGGTGCTGCCGCCGCCGGTCGTGTCCTACCCACCGCTGGCCGTGCCACCGGGGGCCTTTCCCGAGCCCGTCCTGGCTTGGAAGCCTGCGCCGGGACGCGCGCTGCTGGTGTGGCTCGCCGTCGGTTTGGGCGCCCTGCTCCTGGCAGTGGGTGTGCCGATGGCGACATTTTTTGCGGCGCGCCGCGCCGGAACGTTGGCTGCGCACGCGCCGGGGAAGCCCGCGCCGAAGCTCGCGCTGCCCGTGCCGAGCCCCACGCCGAGTGAACCTCCGCCCTCGCCGAAGCCGGGCCCAATACCCGACAGCGAGCCGCATCGAAAACCGACCGCCAATCATGCGCCGATGGTGGCGCCGGGCAGCGGCCCGATGAGCTTTCCGGAAGACGCGCACGCGCCGCTACCGGTGCTCGGTAACGAGCCCATTTGGGGTACGCGGCGTGCGCCGCTGACCTGGGTACTGTTCGGCGATTTAGATTGCCCGCACACACGTCGCGCTTGGCGGGCGCTTGCGGCGGCGAAGGCGAGCTTCGGTGATGATCTGCGCATCGTGTTCCGCCATCGCCCGTTGCGCGAGCACCCGAACGCGCTCGACGCCGCGCGCGTGCTGGCTGGGCTTGCGAAGCGCCGCGGCTCGCTGGCGTTTTTCGACGTGCTGGACCGCATCTCTCGGGATGACGCCAGCTTGACGCCGCAGCGGCTGGCGGCCGTTCTGAGCCTCGCGGGTTACGGCGCCGAACCGCTCGCCGAGTTGGCGCGCGAGGGCGAGCCAGTGGTGCTCTCGGATGTGCAGCTAGCGGGCCAATTCGCCGTGAAATCCACGCCTTTTTCCTTCTTGAACGGGCAGCCCATCGATGGCGAACGCGGGCCCGCTGAGCTCGAGCGCTTACTCGATGACGAACACCGCTCTGCGACTTGGAGCTTGGCCTCTGGGGTCGCGGCGAACATGCTGTACAGCACGCGTACGAGCAGCAACTTGATCGGGGTGGGCGACGGAGCGGCCGCGCGCGTATGCGCGCCGCTAACCGCCTCCCCCGTGCGCGGGGCTCGCGATGCCTTGGTGACGCTGGTCGAGTTTTCAGACTTCGAATGCCCGTATTGCGCGCGTGTCGAGCCGACGCTGCGCACGTTGCTCGAGCGTTATCCGAAGACTTTGCGCTTGGTTTGGAAGAACTACCCACTACCGCAACACAAGAATGCGCGCTTGCTGGCGAGCTTTGCGGCGGACGCCAAGTCGCGCGGTTCGAACGCAGCTTTCTGGGCCGTACATGACGCTCTGTTCGAGCATCAAAATGCGCTCGACGACAGCACCCTGGGAGAGCTAGCCAGCAAGGCTGGATTGGACGGGCCCTTATTGCTGATTACAGCTCGCTCTGGCTTACACGACGCGGAAATTCAGTCGGACATCGCGGTCGGGCAGGAGCTCGGCGTGAACGGCACGCCGGTGTTTTTCGTCAATGGCCGACGCGTGCAGGGCGCGCTCGGGCTCCCACAATTCAACGCGCTCATCCAAGAAGAGCTGAAGAGCGCGGAGCGCATCGTCGCCCGGGGCGTGCCGAAGAAGGATGTTTACGGGTTGCTCTGCGAGTGAACCGCTTGCGCTGAACTAGAGCCGCATTTCGACGTGATTGCGGCGGCGCAGACCATCCAACCAAACGCGGCGCGCCAGGTTCATCTTATCCATGTACACGCGATCGCCGAGCTCCCGGCGGGCGTCGTCGAACGGGGGAAGCTGTGAGGCATCACGCGAGTTTACGCGCAGGATCACGAAGTCCCCGTCGACCATGAAGGGCGGCGATGATTCGCTCACTTCCAACGCCATCGACGCGCGGGCGATGGCCGGCGGCAGATCGCTGAGCTTGGTTTCCGGCAGCTCCCCGCCGTTGTCGCGCGTGGCGCGATCTTGCGAGAATTGCCGGGCGAGGGTGGCAAAATCTTGGCTGCGCGCGGCTTCGGCGACGCGCTCGGCGAGGGCCCGGCCGCCGGCGCCGCTGGGAATGCGGATCCAGGCGACGCGCACGCCCAGCTTCTGACGGTCTTCCAAGACCAGCTTGTGGTACGCGAGCCGCAGATCATCATCCGTTACCCGGATGCGGCCCTGCAGGCGCACGTTCACGAGCTTGGCTTGCAGGAGCTGACGGCGGAGCTCGTCCCGGTACTGGGCCTCGGTAACGCCCGTGCGCGCGGCTTCACTGAGCAGCTTTTGAGCAGTGATTTGATTTTGCGCGGCAACGCGGCCGATGGCCTCGTCAATCTCTTTGCTGGTGATGCTGATCTTGGCTTGGATGGCGGCGCGCTCTTCCAGCTCTTCATCCACGATCTTATCCAGGACGCCCTTGTACACTTGCGAGATGGCGGCGCTGCGTTGTGCGCCGGGCTGCACCGTTTGCGAGACTTGCACGAGGAATGGTTGTGCGCGCTGCTTGAGATCGCTCAGCAGAATCGCACGGTCGCCAATCACCGCGACTACGCGCTCGACGACCGTTGCGCGGGCTGGACGCCCGAACAGCGCGGCCAGGCCAAAGCCGATGAGCGCCACGGAACCAGGCCGAATCAGGGAATGCAGGCGACGAACCACGAGCAGCGTCTAGCACCGCCCCGGGCGCGTGCCTAGTGCAGGGCTACGCGCGCCTAGCGTGTCATGTGTGCAGCATCCGCCGTGGTTACGAAGAAATTGCGCGGCCAATGGCGGTAGTAGCTGGCGCGCAGCACGGGGCTGCCGTCGTCGGGGTCGACGTCGTCCGTCAATTTGCCCACCACGCGCAACAGCGAACCTTTGCCGACGCTGTATCGGCCGATGTCGTCTTCGCTGGCGAGCTTCAGGATGGCGTGGAGCACCGCGTGCTCGTGTTCGCTGACCGTGACACGACACGTATCTTCGTCGAAATCATCGCACAAGTTGCGATCACTCAGCGTGCGCATGCTGAGCTCGACGTAAGCGCCGCCGTCTTTGGCGGCCGAGCGGCTCTTCACGACCCCGAACAAACTCACACTGCCCTTCTTCCAGTCGGCCTTGTCGCGCTCCGCCATGACCGGGTCGTATTCGCGCGAACCTTCGGCGGCGGAGCTCTCCGCGCTGAGCGGGGCGTAAGCACGGCTGTGACCGTACTGGCCGGCGGAGCCACAACCTACCAGAGCCAAGGCCAGAACGAGCGCGACGCGATGCATGGCTCCGTCGACTATCACGCCGCGCGGGAAGAATCACGCGCCGCCCGGAACGTGAGGCACCCGCAACGCGGACCCCTGAGGGGTGGCACGCGGAAGATTTGCCTGCGGCTAGAACAGCAGTAATAAGCGGCATGCCTCACCCCGAGCTGGTCCTGCGTGCCCGCCTGAAGTCGGCGCTCGCGCGTGCCTTTGGCTCCGAATATCAGGACACGGACCCCTTGCTGCGGCGTTCCGACCGCGCTGATTACCAGGTGAATGTCGCAATGAGCCTGGGCAAAGCCTTGCGGCGGCCGCCGCGCGAGGTTGCCCAAGCGCTACTCGCCCAGCTGGATGTGTCGGATTTGTGCGCCGAACGCGGCGTTGAGGTAGCAGGGCCGGGGTTCATCAACCTCACGCTCAACAACGAAACGTTGTCTGCGTCGCTCACTGAGCTGCTCTCCGATCCGCAGCTGGGCGTGCCGCACGCTCCAGTGCGGGATGTGTGCGTCATCGACTACGGCTCGCCGAACATTGCCAAAGAGATGCACGTCGGGCACCTGCGCTCGTCGATCATCGGCGACACGCTGACGCGCGTGCTCAGGTTCCGCGGTCACACCGTGATTCCTCAAAATCACATCGGTGACTGGGGCACGCCGTTCGGCATGCTGATCGAGCAACTGGTGGACCTCAACCAAGAGGGCAGCGCAGGCGCACTCGACCCGAGCGCGCTCAGTGAATTTTACCGCGCCGCGCGCGTCAAATTCGACACCGATCCGGGCTTTGCCGACCGGGCTCGAGCGCGCGTGGTGTCGTTGCAAGCGGGCGACGCGGCGACGCTCGCCTTGTGGCAGCAATTCGTGGACACCTCGAAGTTGTACATGGCCGCGGTGTTCGAGCGCTTGGGCGTGCTGCTCGTGGACAGCGACGTTCGCGGTGAGAGCTTTTTCAACCAAAAATTGCCCGAAATTGCCGCGGACTTGCAAGCCCGCGGCATTGCCGTCGTGGACGATGGCGCGCTGTGCGTGTTCCCGCCTGGGTTTCAAGGCCGAGACGGCGAGCCCTTGCCGTTGATCGTGCGGAAGAAAGACGGCGGCTACGGGTACGGCGCGACCGACTTGGCCGCGCTGCGCTTTCGCCACGAGGGGCTCGGCGGCACGCGCCTCTTGTACGTGGTGGGCGCGCCCCAGCAGCAACACTTGGCAATGGTGTTTGAGGTCGCGAAAATGGCGGGTTGGCTTGCCCCGCCAGTGCGTGCCGAGCACGTCGCTTTTGGTTCGATCTTGGGTGACGACCGCAAGATGCTGAAGACGCGCAGCGGCGAGAACATCAAGTTGATTGGGCTGCTGGACGAGGCTGTGGAGCGTGCCGCAGCAGTACTGCACGATGATCCGGAGATGTCCGAAGCCGAGCGCAGCGAGGTCGCGCGCGCCGTCGGCATTGGCGCCGTGAAATACGCTGACCTGAGCAGCGATCGCATCAAGGACTACGTCTTCGACTGGAAGCGCATGGTCGCATTCGAGGGCAACACCGGTCCATATTTGCAGTACGCGCTGGTGCGAGTGCGCTCCATTTTTCGCAAGGCGGGCGAGCAGCAGGCCGTGGGCCCGCTCCGTATTCTGGACAAGGCCGAGCGCGCGCTGGCGCTGGAGTTGCTCGGTTTCGGTCGTGCCCTGAGCGAGGTGGAGACCACGCTCGAACCGCACAAGTTGTGCGGCTATTTGTATGGGCTAGCGACCAGCTTTTCGACCTTTTTCAGCGACTGCCCGGTGCTCAAGGCGGAGCCCGAGGAGCGAGCTTCGCGACTCGCGCTGTGCGAGCTGACGGCGCGCACTCTGGAGGCAGGACTCACGCTGCTGGGGATCGAAGCGCCCGAGCGGATGTAGCGCGCTCGCGCAGCACGCGGCGCACGACGCGCAAACCGAGCTCGAGCGCCAAGAGCGCGAGCGCGATGAAGCCGATCTCCGGTGATGCATCCACGCTGCCGGTATTGCCGGCGGCGCGCGCTCGCGAGACGCTTGCGGGAGGCTTTTGCGGCAAGGCGAGGATCTCGCTCGGTTCGAGCGTGACCACGCGCTCTTCATGCTTGTCGTCTACGCGCACGGCGTAGCGACCGGTGAGCGCCGGCGTGGCAACCTTTTGCGTGCCACCCGGTGCCCCGGCTTGCTCGTGCACCGCGAGCGGGCCGTGCGGGCCTTCGATGCTGACGCTCGCGTTCCGGGGGAACAGCCAATCCACCCCCGCCACGCTTTGCATCGCGCCGCGGCGGCTGCGCGCTTCGTTCAAGAAATAATCCAGCAACGCCAGGAACGCGGGCCGAAGCGGGAAGTTACTGTGCTCGACGGATGTGGAAAGCGCGACGTTGAATAGCGCGCCAGCGCCCAGCGCTCGCTCGGTGAGGAACGGCTGGTGATCGGAGAAAGTGGCTAAAATTCGGGCGCCCAGTAGATCACTCGTGCCTAGGCCGGCGCGGCCGCGCAGCGCGAGATCCTGCATGCTGGCGGCATCCGGACCGAGCCATGCCAGAGAGGCCTCGTCGATGTTCGAGGGCGTCTTTACTTCCCAATGCACGGCGCCATGCACGAACGGCTCGAGCGTTGCCCCAAGCGGCGTTTGCTCCGCCCGCGGACCGAGGAACGCCACCGCCACGCCGCCCTGCTCCACGAACGCGACGAGAGCGCTGCGCGCTTCGGGTGTGATGCCGCCGGGATCGTCCAAGAGCAGTAAACCGTTGCCGTGAAATTCGTTCGGGTCATCGGGCAGCAGCGCAACGGGATGTACCTCGGCATTGCCGTCGAGCGCGCGCAGCGCTTGTTCCAGAACGGGGGGGCCGCCCGTTTCGGCCGAGGCGTTGCTGGTGTCGGCCGCCACCAACACGCCGAGCGCGGCAGACTCTGCGGCCACCGGCGCGCGGTCATCTTCTTTGAGTGCGTCCCCGCCGGTCAGCTCGAGCTCGGGGTGTTCGCGCTTGGGGTCGACTTCGAGACCAAGTTCCTGGCTTCCGGCGCGCACAGCAAGCAGGATGGGCTTGTCACTCTTTTCACCCACGAGTTGCAGCGCGCGGCCCGCCGCGGCAGCGGCTGAGGTGCACTCCACGTGGGCGGTGACGCGGCGGCCGCGCCGTTCCGCGCTAGAAATGGCGCAGTTTTCTAGCGGCTTTGCTAGCTCCGGCAAGGGCGTCCACAGGGCGGGCTCCCCCTCCGGCAACGGGTCGCCGGCCAAGTCGCTGAGCAAGACCACGCGTTTGTCGTGCTGTGCCAGGTTGGCGATGCTGGTGCGGGCCAGCCCCACCGCAGCGTCCAGATCAGTACCGCGGTCGCTTTCGGCGAGGGCGCTCAGGGTGCGGCGAGCGGCATTCAGATCCGTGGTCGCCGCGAGCGCGAGACGCGCCGGTTTGCCAGCGAGCACGACGGCAATCGCATCGCCTTCGCGCGCCGAGGCCAAGAGCTCACGCCCCGCGCGTAGGGCGCGCTGCCAGCGCGCGCCGTCTTCGCTCTTCGCGCGCATACTGTGCGAGTCATCCAGCACCAGCGCGAACGCCACGGATGCCCCTGCGCTGCGGGTAAGGGATAAGCGCGAGCAGCGCACGAAGGGCGTCGCGCCGATCACGGCCAAGCACAAAATGAGCAAGCCGCGGATCGACAGGAGCGCGCGGTCCTCTAGCGTGGCGCGGTCGCGCGCCACCGAGCGCGCCGCCGGCACCAGGGCGGTTGGTGGAAAAGCGCGCTCGCGGGCCGTACCGCGGCGCAATAAATGCGCGGCGATCGGTAGACCGATCAACAGTGCGACGCCCAATGCAGCCGCGACCAGGAAACTCACGAGCGACCCCCCAAGGCGTCCAACACGTTGCGCACGGCTTTCACTGGGTCATCCGCGGTGTTCAAGGTCAGCAGTGAGCCTCCGCGGCTCACCAGGCGCTCGGACCACCTTTGCCCGTGCGCTTCCAGCGCGGCCAGGTATTCGGGGCGCGCGGCCGCGGCGTCGGTCTCGACGCGCGCTTCCCCTTCCAACGCACGCAGGTGGAGCGGGCCGCTGAACGGAAAATCCAGCTCGTCAGGATCCAGCACCCGCGCCACCGCGAGAGTTTTCCCACGCACGCCTAAGGAGCTGATGGCTTGCTCGGCGCCGCCGGCCAGGTCCAGCAGATCACTCAGCACGACCACGCTGGCGCCCCGCATGGCACGCCGCTCCACGCGCGCAACGGCGCGTTCCAGCGCGGCCAAGTCTCGTTCCAGGTCGGCGCTCGGTTGCGCGGTCTCCAGGGCCCCGACCACGCGCTCGAATGCCTCGCGGCCACCGGCGGTTGCAAGCTCCACCGTGCGCTCACCACCGAACCAATCGAGCGAGACGCGATCCCCCGCGGCCACGGCAATTTTGGCCAAAGCCGCGGCAATGAGCGCGGCAAACGCGTACTTTGCGCCCGGAGCGCGCTCGCCGCGGTAGCTCATGGACGCGCTGGCGTCGACCAGCAAGCACAGCGTGCGGTCGGTTTCCGTCTCGAACTGGCGTACCAACAGCTCGCCGTGGCGGAGCAGCGCGTGGCGGTCGATGAAGCGCAAATCATCCCCCGGGACGTAGCTGCGGTGCCCCCCGAATTCGATGCCCGCACCGCGCCGCCGACTGCGATGACCACCGGCATACACGCCATCAGCCACGCTCTTGGCGCGCAACCGCAGCGGCGCAAGCTTACCCCAATCCAAACCTTGGCGGAGCGCGCTCATTTACCGCCACGCGCGCACGCGGCGACGATCTTCGGGCTCAGCTCGACCGGATCGAGCACCGCGGATTTATCGCGCTTGCGCCATTCAGTACACGCTTGCGTGGCGAGGCCCGTCGCATCCAGCGCGACGTATGCTTCGAGCAGCTGCCGATTGACGATGGCCTGCTCCGGCTCCGTGAGCGCGCCAGAAGCCAGAAAGCGGCTGCCCCTGGCTGCGGCGTCCACGTACCGCCCGCTCTTTACGTCGGCGATGAGCGCGGGAATTTCCTGCGCGACTTTGCGTTGTGCGTCGCGCACGCCACCGAGCGCCTCAGAGCAGGTGCTGCCAGCCGCTTCTTGGGCCGCTTTTTTACCGGCTTCCGTCAGCGGCAAATCCGTCAGCGGCACGAGCACGACGTCATTCGGCTCGATTTTGTGGCCGTTCAGCCCGTTATAGCGATCGAGCACCCAGGCCTTGTTCATGTCGCCGTAATACTTGAAGGCGATGGTCACCAAGGTCTCGTTGCTGCCCGAAACGAGCACGCGTAAATTGTACGGCACGATCAGCTCCGCGCCCTCTTCCGGGGTGAGCCATGGGTTCGAGCCATTGGCGATCGACAGCACATCCGAGCGATTGCCTGCTCCGAGCAACTGGGCCGCCAGCACCTCCCAGGTGTCCCCGTGCTTCACGGTGCGATGCCCGACCGAGGGCACTTCGAGCCGCATGCCCTTCACGATTGGCGAACCGCCCTCCACCCCGAGCAGGTTCGCGTCGACCAGGAATTTCTCGTACTGGATTTTGCCGTAATACTTTTCGGCGATCGACGCGAGCGTGTCGCCCTGCACGACCACGTGCGTGAACGCGCTGGCCGTGTGCGGCACGCTGCCCAAGCCCAGTGCGATGAGCAGGGCCAGACCAAAGCGAGATTTCATGGCTCGCGGAGCCTACCTCAAACCGTGCGCAGGGGATCGGCGTCGCGCTCCGAAACCACGACGTTCAGCTCACCGCCTGCGAGCTCGCTGATCCGGCGCGCCAGCTCGGGCAGGAAACCGCGTTCGGTGTGGGTGTGCTCAGACAGAATCACGCTAGCACCCGCGCGCACCTTCCCCAGCACGTCATGGTGCCGAAGCTCCCCGGTCACGAATAGATCCGCCGCCTGGAAGGACTCGAACAGGCTGCCGCCCGCGCCCGCGCACAACGCCACCCGCCGCACCAGGCCGCCGGCCAGGTGTTGCTCGGCGTGCGCGACCCGTAAGGTGCCGACACCGAGGTGTGCTTTCAAGCGAGCCACGACCTCGGCGAGAGAAATCGGCGTGTCCAACTCGAGCAAGCGCCCTGCACCGACGCTCGAGGGCTGGCTTGGAACCGAAGCGAGCGGATACAGATCCCAAGCCGGTTCCTCATACGGGTGATGCTCGGCAATAACCCGCGCGAGGTCCGGCAGCGCTGCGCTCGGGCAGCGCATCTCGAGTCGCGTTTCTGCCACGAGCTCGAGCTTACCGCGCTGACCGACCGCGGGCGTGGCCGCGCCACTGCCGAAGAACGAACCTTGCCCATCGAGCTCGTAACTGCATTCGGAATAATTGCCGATGTTGCCGGCGCCGAGCTGTTCACTGAGCGCTCGCCGCAGCTCGGCCACGTGGCTACGCGGGACGAACAGCACCAGCTTCAGCTCCGAACTTGCCTTGCCCAGGTGCGGAACGAGCGGCGTGCAGCGCCCGGGCCCGACGCCGCGCGAAAGCCAATCATTCACGCCGCCCTGCGCCGCATCCAGCGCGGTGTGCGGCGAGTAAACTGCCAGCCCGGCTTCCAAGGCACGCACGAGCACACGTTCTTCGGGGGACGATGCGCGCAAGCGCTTGAGCCCACGGAACAGGGGCGGGTGGTATGCGAGCACCAAATTCGCGCCCAGCTCGAGCGCTTCATTGAGCACCGTTTCGCTGAGATCCACGCACAAAAACAGCCGTTGGACGCCTCGTTCGACGCTAAGCGTGGGTTCCAGCAGGAGCCCCACGTTGTCCCAATCTGCGGCCAAATCGAGGGGCGCAATGCGTTCCAACAACTGGACAGCGGCCCGCAGGGAGAGCGTCATACGGGCCAGCATAGCGCCGAGCTCGCCCAGCGTGAATGATCCTTGAATGAGGGGCGCCCGCTACCCCGCGACGCACCTCGCTGCCCGTCCTAGTGTCCGGCGCGCAGCGCCCGTCATTCGCCGCCGAAGGCTGTGCCGCGATCCGCACGCCTCGTGACCATCAAAAAAAACCGCCCCTCGCGCTCAGTCCCCGAAGCGAATATTGGCTGAAGAGGACTGGCTGAGGCGGTGACGTGCGCCCGACTGCGGGTACTCCGAGAGCAAGCCTTCAGTGGGAATGGCGGCGAGCAGGCGCTCGAGCTCGCGTGCGGAGGGCGGACGCTCAGCGGCGCGCTTGCGCAAGCAAAGCATGACGGCCGCGTCCAAAGCCTCTGGGATGCCCAGATCCGGACGCGCGACGCGCATGGGACGCGGAATTTCGCGCTGGTGCAGTTCCAGCAGCTCACGGCGATTGCGGCCGCGAATCGGCATATCACCCGTCAACGCTTCGTACATGAGCACGCCGAAGGCGTACAAATCCGTGCGTGGGTCTACCGGCGCGCCGATGCATTGTTCGGGCGCCATGTATTCGGGGGTGCCCAGAGTATAGCCGTCTTGAGTCAGGGACTCCGCTTCGCCCAACTTGCTCATGCCAAAGTCGAGCACTTTGATGCCGTTGTCTTCACAGATGAAGATGTTGCCGGGCTTCAGATCGCGATGCACGATGCCGAGCGCATGTGCCGCGCTCAGCGCGTGACACACGTGGATGAACATTGGAATCGCGAAGCCGGGGGCGACCGGGCCGTGCGCTTTGATGCGTTGCGCGAGGCTCATGCCGTGCAGGAGCTCCATCACGACGTAAATGGAGCCATCCGGCATTTGGTCCAAATCGAGAGTGCGGACGACGTTCGGCTGTTCGATGGAGCCTTGCACGCGCGCTTCACGGCGCAGCCGCGCGATCTCCGAGGCATCTACTGCGGCGGCACCGCGTAGCACTTTGATGGCGACTTTGGCGCCAATGCCCATGTGCTCTGCCGCGTACACTGCGCCAATGCCGCCCGAGCCGATGCGGTGCAAGATGCGATACTTGCCGCCCAGCGTTTCGCCAGCCAGGTCACCCGCCGCGTCGCGGAACTGACCGCGCGCTTCGAGCCCGCGCTCGAGCGCTGCGATGCGGTTTTTTTCGAACACTCGTGAGGTGCGTTCTTCATCCACGCGCTCGCTGAGGCGGCCGATGGAGCCGCCCAGCGCTGCGCCGACCACGGTCGCGATGCCCATGGCCACGGTGCTGCCGGTGAGCACCACGGCCGCGCCGCAGGCGACGCCGCCGAGCGCGCTGCCGAGCGCGACCCGGTGCCTGCGTGGCGTGCTCCAGCGCACCTTGTAGCGGCACTCTTGCCCGCCTTTGGCCAGGCACACGTCGTGTTCGATGCTGGCCTCGCCCAAGCCCCAAATGCGCGGCACGGAGCTGAGCTCGGCACGACGAAGCATGCACAAGAGCGGATCGCTCTGCTCGGCATCGAGCTCGGGCCGCGGGCGGTACACGAGCTCCGCCCGGCCGCGATCCGAGTACTCGAGCTCGTACGAACCAATGCGGGTCGACTCCGCCGAGTTGGCGGCCAAGTAGCGGTACGCGTCTTCCGGCATGGACGCGACGCGTAGCAGGCGCACGTAGGCGCCCAGGGTTTCCGGATGAGTCATCCAGGTGCCGCGGCTGGCCAGCGCGTTCTCCCCCAGCGCGCTGTTCAGCGCGGCAAGCACGCGCCGCGCCGCAGCCAAGGACAGCCAAGCTGAGTCGTCTTCCACCAGGCTCGGAGGTATACCGACGGTTGCCAGCAGCGTGCGCATCGCCGCTTCGCCGCGCTCGTCCCGCAAACGCAACAGATACGGCTTGAGCAACGTCACGCGCAGCTCTTCCCGCCCGGCGCCCGATGGCGGCAGGGTGCGCTGCGCACGAAATGCTCGAGGTGAGTTGTTCAGACTCGGCCCCCAAGCGTAGTCGGCGGCGCGCGCCACATGACGTTTTGCGATTTGATCACCCGGTCCTTTTAGCTTCGTTTCCGGCGGCCCAGTTGGTTACAAACGGCAGTCGGTCAAGCGGCAGTAGTGCCAAAGCCTGCCACACCCCGCTTTTTTCGGCATGCGTCCAGTGCTGCGGGCAAGTGACGGCGGCCACGCGGCCGCCGCAAGGCAGGGCGCTGGCAGGAACCGCGCTGGCGCGGCCGGGTGGGATCGAAAGGTGCCCCCCTGCGCTTGGGCGTGGCGCGCCGTTTTGCTGAACGTGCGCGGAGCTTTACGAGCGCTGGAACTTGCCCCACTCTCCGCGCAACGGCCCGAGCTGTGGAGCCCGCGCGCCGAGACGAGGAATGAGAAGATCATGCAGCTCGGAATGGTAGGTCTCGGTCGGATGGGTGCGAACATGGTCCGGCGCCTGATGGACAATGGCCATCAATGCGTCGTTTTCGATGTGTTCGCGGACCCCGTGAAGAAGCTCGCGGCCGAGGGCGCCGTCGGCGGGAACAGCCTGGCGGATTTCGTTTCGAAGCTTTCCACGCCCCGCGCGGTGTGGCTGATGGTCCCGGCCGCCCACGTCGATTCCACCATCAACCAATTGCTGGAGGTGCTGGAACCTGGCGACATCATCATCGACGGTGGCAATTCGCACTACCAAGACGACATCCGCCGTGCGCAGGAAATTGCGCCCAAGCACCTCCACTACGTGGACGTGGGTACCAGCGGCGGGGTTTGGGGTCGTGAACGCGGCTACTGCATGATGATTGGCGGCGAGCCCGCGGTCGTGCAGCGGTTGGATCCGATCTTTCGCACGCTCGCGCCCAGCATCGACAGCGCCGGCCGCACCGCGGGGCGGCCCGAGGGCAAGGGCACCGCCGAGCACGGCTACCTGCACTGCGGGCCAGTCGGCGCGGGGCACTTCGTGAAGATGGTACACAATGGCATCGAGTACGGCATCATGGCCGCGTATGCCGAAGGCTTGAACATTCTGCATCACGCCAACGTGGGCAAGGGCGTGCGCGCCGTCGACGCCGAGACGAGCCCGCTGAAGAACCCTGAGCATTACCAGTACGACATGGATCTCGGCGAGATCACCGAGCTGTGGCGACGCGGCAGCGTGATCAGCTCCTGGCTGTTGGATCTGACCGCCGCAGCTTTCGCAAAGAGCCCAGGCCTCGCCGAGTACTCGGGGCGCGTGGCAGACTCCGGTGAAGGGCGTTGGACGATTCAGGCGGCGATCGACGAAGGCGTGCCCGCGCACGTGCTGACCGCGTCCGTTTTCGATCGCTTTAGCTCGCGCGGCGAAGGCGAATTCTCGAACAAGATTTTATCTGCAATGCGGTTTGGCTTCGGCGGCCACCTCGAAAAGCCGAAGGGTGAGTGATGGGCGAAATTCAAAGCGACGCGTTCGTACTGTTTGGTGCAACCGGGGATCTTGCGTTCAAGAAGATCTTCCCCGCCTTGCATTCGATGATCAAGCGGGGCTACGTCACCGGGACAATCCTCGGTGTATCGCGTGGTGGTTCCAGCTTGGAGAAGCTTCGCGAGCGCGCGCACGAAAGCATCGAAGAGTACGGCGGCGGCGTGGACGAAGCCGCATTCAAGTCGCTGTGCGACAACTTGCGCTACGTGGATGGCGATTACCGCACGCCAGAGCTATTCGCGAAGATTCGCGAGGCACTGGGCGGCGCCAAGCACCCGCTGTTTTACTTGTCGATTCCGCCCAGCGTTTTCCCGGAGGTGGTCGAGCTGCTCGGCGCGACCGGGTTCTCCAAAGGTTCACGCGTGGTCGTCGAAAAGCCGTTCGGGCGCGACCTTGCCTCCGCCAAAGTGCTGAATGACACCCTGCACCGCGTGTTCGGTGAGGCCTCCATTTTCCGCATCGACCATTTTCTGGG
This sequence comes from Pseudomonadota bacterium, assembly GCA_040005755.1. Classification (GTDB taxonomy): domain Bacteria; phylum Myxococcota_A; class Polyangia; order Polyangiales; family Polyangiaceae; genus PMG-095. The sequence continues at coordinate 25,843 of JBDTYJ010000005.1, read as the reverse complement.
TAAGGAGCCGGTACAAAATCTTTTGTACTTTCGCTTCGCCAATTCACTGTTCGAGCCGATTTGGAATCGCAACTACGTGGCCAGCGTGCAGGTGACGATGGCCGAGCAGTTCGGCGTATCGGGTCGCGGCCGCTTCTACGAAGAAGCAGGCGCGATTCGCGACGTCGTGCAAAACCATTTGCTGGAGGTCGTGGCGTTCTTGGCCATGGAGCCGCCACCAGCAGGCGATCGCGAGGCGCTGCGCGACGAGAAGACCAAGATTTTCAAGGCAATTCGCCCGCTCACGCCGGATCACATCGTGCGCGGACAATTTCGCGGTTATCGCGCGGAAGAAGGCGTGGCGCGGGATTCGACGGTAGAAACTTTCGCAGCGTTGCGCTTGCACATCGATTCTTGGCGTTGGTCGGGCGTGCCGTTCTACGTACGTACGGGCAAGAATTTGCCGGTCACCGCCACCGAGGTGTTGGTCGAATTCCATCGCCCGCCGCACCAAGTGTTTTCCGAGCCTCTGGCCGAACGAGCCAATTACGTGCGCTTTCGCCTTGGACCTGATTTCGCGATCGCGATTGGCGCGCGCGCTAAACACCCCGGTGAGGCCATGTCCGGCGACAACGTCGAGCTGTACCTCTCGAACCAAACCGCGACCGAGATGGGCGCCTACGAACGCCTGATTGGTGACGCCATGAAAGGCGACGCGAACCTGTTCGCCCGCGAAGACGGCGTGATCGCCGCCTGGAAGATCGTCGAACCGATCCTCGGCAACGTCGCCCCGATCTACGAGTACGAAAAGGGCACCTGGGGTCCTGGGGACGCGAACCGCTTGCTCGCCCCGGGCAGCCGTTGGCACGACCCGGTGAAAACCGCGCCGAAAACGTGAGCGCGGCGCTAACACTACTTAGTCAGTTCTTAAGCAGGAGCAGATCACGATCGGCGCGGGTGGACACAAACCGCCGCAGCCTTGTGAGCTCGAGACAAAAGTGATCAAGTAGTACTAAGGCGAGTTTGCCGCGAGCGAAGGGCCCATGGCGGTGCCCTGCGCTCGAAACGCCGCGGCTGCCAGCAGGCACAGCAGCGGCGTTAGCACGAGGTGGTAACGGTCCTCGCCGAAGAAGACCACGTGCGTGAGCGCAGTGACCGCGAGCAGCGCGATCAGGTAACTGCCGGGGCCGGCTTGCAAGGCTCGCCCTGGCAGCCGTAGGGCGGCTGCGAGGGGCACGAAGACGGCAAGTAGGTAGAAGGGGTGAGCGTCGCTCGTTACGATGTACGCGGCGAGGCCGACCAGCGCCAAGCCGAGCGCCAGCTGCACATAAAAAGCCGGCCCGCGCGCCTTGCTCAAGCGTGGCAAGCCGAGCACTGCGAATGCGGCGAGGAGCATGAGCGCACGATGAAACGCGGTGAGCAGGTCCCGAGCCGCGACACGCCGCGGTTCGGGCCAAGACGCAGGATCGGCTTCGTGCAGGTATTCGATCGCGAACGACTCATGGTCGAAGGTTTGCGCGAGCTTGAGTGGCGCCAAACTGAGCCAATGCTGAGGATTTGCCGCAATTTTGGCGCGGCCCACGTCGGCCCAGCAGCGATCTTGTTGGACTTGGCCGGTGACGATGGGGCAGCCGTCGACCGCGTGCAGAGTTTGGAAACGCCCCGTTTCGGTGATCGCGCCGATGGCGAGGTTCCAGCCGCCGTTGGTGGAGACCAACGCGCAGCCGTCCAAGCGCTCACAGTTTCGAATCGTCCACGGGGATACGACCAACAACGCGACGGCGCTCGCGGCGGCTGCGCGCCATGCGGCGTTCCAGAACGGGCGCGGTTGAGTCAGCATGAGAAGCGGCGCCGCGACCAGGCTCGCGGGACGCACCAGCGTAGCCAACCCCACGAGCACGCCGCCAAGAACGAACGCTTGCCAGCGCCCGCGGAAGCGTAAGCCGACGAGCCCCGAGCTCAGCAGCAGCAGCGCCGCCAAGGGCTCGCTCATTACCGCCGCCGAGTAGGCGATCAACCCGGGGTGAAGCGCGGTGAGGCCGGCGGCGACGCGCGCGCGGTCGCGGCTGACGTAGTAGCGCGCAAAGCGATGCACCACGGCCGCCAATGCGGCGCCCAAGAGTGCGTTGAGCACCGGAGCGATCACGAGCTCGGACCCAAAAATCTTATAAAATGCGCCCAAAAACGCGCTGTACCCGACCGGGTAGTGCACCCAGGGCTTCCACAGCAATTGACCGTGCGAAAGCACGTCCTCCGAGTAACCCAAGCCGCGCGCGATGCGTTCAGCGCCAAAGTGGTAGTAGTGGCCGTCCCACACGGGCTCTTTGGCCCACGCGATCGCGACGAACAAGCGCGGTAGTAGCGCGACGATGAAGACCGCGATCGTGGACGTTGCGTCGCGCGGGAGTTCCAGCCCGCGCTCTCGCTGGTCGCTCAAGGCTCCGAGTCCCCATCGCTGAGCGCGCGCCACTCACGCAGCCGGCGCAAGTAGGTCTTCGTGACTTGCGTTGCGTCCAGCTTCAAGAACTTCGCCAGCTGCTGCACGAAGCCGCGCGTGTAAACCAACGCCGGCAGCTCTGCGAACTTCTCCGCCTCGATGGCTTGCAAGTGCGTCGATGAAATCTTGGTCAGCTTGGCGATTTCACTGAGCTCGACGCCGTGTGATTCCCGAATTTTGCGCAGCAGCGTCCCGGTGAACTCGGTCTCGCCGTTGATCTCGCGCGCTAGCTCCTTTTGCAGCATGGCGCGCTCGGCCTCGAGCGCGCTGTCCAAGGCAGCGTTGCGAGCTGGTGCTTCGGCTTGCTCCGCCGGAAAAACCGAGGCGTCGTAAGCCTTACGGCGCAGCGGGTCGAGCAGGGTATCGTGGGCTTCCTCCACGCGCGCCTGCTCGGTGCGCAGCTGGTCGCCCCGGAGCAGCGAGGTGAGCGGGAGGCTGCCGGGTTGGTACAGCTCGCGCTGGCGCTTATAGGCGCGCCGCAAGTCTTCATCACTCGCGCTTTGGTGCGTCCACAGCACGTCGTATAAATTCGGTTCACCCGGCACTAGGGACAGCGCCGACACTTTGGGTTGTTCGCGCGTGGTCGAAAGAGCGAGCACGCGTCTGGCGATGCGCTCCAAGTTGCGGGCGCTCTTGCTGGTCGGGCTGTCGATCAAGAGCGGGCGGCGGTGGGTGACGCTGAGCCAGACTGCGTCGTCTTGCTCGATGTGCCCGACGTAGTCGAAATTCACACCCAAGTAGCGCTCGGCCATGTCGCACATGGCGGGGCCGAGCTCCGTATCACCGCGTAGGCGCCCGCTATTTACGACTAAGCGTGGCCGCAAGGAGGCAAGCTCCGCGGCCGCCAGCTCTCCCAAGTTAGAGTCGTAACGGGCAACGGTGCGCACCAGCTCTTGGGGTGAAGGCAACGCGCCCAGCTCGGCTTCGGCTCGCTCGAGCAGGCGCATTTTGAAGCGATCCTTGCTGAGTAGCCTGCGCATCATGCGTTGGAACAAGGCGCGAGTGAAACGATACGTCGCCTCGATTGCTGGCGGTTCGGGTGCGGACACCGAGATGCCGATGTCCGCGCTCAGGAACAAATCCAACGTGGCAGGCCCCGTGCCCGCGCCGAGATCGATGATCACGTAATCGATGTCGAGCTTTTGGACTTGGCGCGCCCAGCGCGGCTTTCGACCGGGACGGACCGGTACGGTGGACCCCACGCGGTAACCTTGAGGAACGAGCTGCAGCCCCGGTACTTGCGTGGCTAAAATGACGAAGTCCTCTTCGTCGGAGTCCTCGTTCGACTCGGGCAGGCTGGGCATCTCGAGGCCGAGCACGGTGTGCAGGGCAGCGCCCGCCGGATCCGCGTCGATCAGCAATACCGAACGACCGAGCTGTGCCACGTACACGCCGAGGTTCACGGCCAACACGCTCTTGCCGACGCCCCCACGGCCCCCGCCGACGGCAATGGTTCGCCGCACGCCAGGTGGCGGAGCGATGCCTTGGGAGGAATCGGGAGGGTAGGAGGGCATCCTGACGTCCGACATGGCGGAGGCTGCGATTTACATGACTCGCGCACCCTTCGCCATGGTTAGGGCCGAAATCGCCCTGAGAAGCGCGCGGTAAATTCTCTCAGTTACCGTCAAATGCGGAAAAATCGCGAAGCGGCGGCGAAACGCCGAAGGATCCACCTTCCAAGACCGCCCCGGTCGAGACTACGCTCGGCCCGCAATGTTCAGCCTGCGCTTGGCTGGGGCAGCCCTTGTTTTTGCCCTGTTCAACTCTCAATTGACCACCTGCCGTTCGCCGGGCGAAGGAGGCTCGGAAGCGGCTCCCGCTCAAGCCGAGGCCAAGGACGTAAACCTGCCCGGCGTCGACACGAGCGCGCTCACCGGGCGCGAGAAGTCCGATTGGTCTCGTTACGTTTCGGACCTGCTCGCGCCCTGTCCGGATCAGCCGGTGAGCTTGGCCCAGTGCGTGCAACAAAATAGAAGCTGTAAGCAGTGCGCGCCGGCGGCAGATTTCCTGGTCAAGCAGGTGCGCAAGGGCCGCGCGCGCGCGCAGGTGGAGGCGGCGTACCGCGGACGCTTCTCCCCGGACACGATCAAGAACGTGGAGCTGGACGACTCTCCGGTGAAGGGCCCTTCGGGAGCTCCGGTGACCATCGTCGAGTTCGCGGATTTCGAGTGCCCGCACTGTGCAGCGACGCGTCCAATCTTGGAAGATTTGATGAAGCGTTACGACGGGCAGCTACGGCTCGTGTACAAAAATTTCCCGCTGGGCATGCATCAATACGCAGAGCGCGCGGCGCGCGCAGCAATTGCTGCCTACAAGCAAAATAAGTTTTGGGACATGGAAGTGGCGCTGTTCGACAACCAGCAAAATCTGGAACCCTCGAACGTCGAGAATCTCGCCAAAACCGTCGGGCTGGATATGCCGCGCTTCTTGAAGGACCGCGACAGTGAAGCGGTTGCGGATTTCGTGGCGCGTGACCGCAAAGAGGGCGATAAATTGGCGCTGACCGGTACGCCCTCCATCTTCATCAACGGACGGTTGTTCGACGCGGGCGGCGACTTCAAAGAAGATCTCGAGGAGTGGCTCGCGCTCGAGATCAAGCTTTCGGGTGGCAATGCTACGCCGTTGACTACCGCGGCGCCGCCCTCGAGCGGCAGCGCTGCTCCGAGCGCGAGCGCTGCGCCGCCCGCAAGCGCTGCGCCGGCCTCCGCGCCCAAAGCTCCGAAGCCCAAGGCCAGCGCGAATTGAGAGTCGTTAGCGCCGATCGCGGCTGCTTTCCGAGCGGGCGTCACTATCCGGGCATCGCGCATTTACTGCGCGTGGTTGCCGCTGGCCTGCTCGATGATTTTGCGGCCGATCATGCGGTGCACAAGCTGCATTTGGTGGCGATTGACACAGAGACCACGGGTCGCGATCCGCTCGTTGATCGGGTGGTGGAAGTGGCATGCGTGTTCTGGCGAGACGGCGGCATCGTCGAACGCAAGAGTTGGCTGATTAATCCGGGCATCCCGATCCCGAAAGAAGCCTTCGACATTCATGGCATCGGCGACGACGAGGTGAAAAATGCGCCGCCGTTCTCGGCCATCGTGCCGGAGCTGTATGCCATTCTCTTTGGCCATGTGCCGATGGCGTACAACGCCGAGTACGATCGCAAGATCTTGATGGCTGAGCTGGCACGTGTCGCGAGCGTGCCGCAGGCCGCCCCACCCGCTTTTCGTAAGGGTGTGGAGTGGGTGGACCCGCTGGTTTGGGCGCGTGAGCTGCAGAAGCTGGAGAAGAGCCGCGCGCTCGGTGACGTCGTGCAGCGCTTGGGCATCGTGCTCGAGAACGCGCACCGCGCCGCCGCTGATGCTGAAGCCACGCTGCACGTGTTTGCTGCGTTCTCGTCCGATCCTCGCGTCCCCAAGGCGTACGGCGCGTTGATTCAAGAGCAGCGCCGGCTAGCGCGCTCGTTCGAAGACGAACGCGGTTACTGGCGCGGCGGGCGTTGATTCTCGTCGTCTGGCGTAAAAGTAAACTCAACCGGTTGGGCTAGAACGCGCTAACCTGTGGGGATGCCCTCCGTAGCCGTTAAGATTGGTGACCAGCTGTTCGACCGCGAAGAGGGAGCCGCCTTTGGTTCCGTCGTCGGGATCCACGCGCATGAGCTGCTGGTGGAAATCGAAGGCGTGGGCCAAGCCGTGCTGGATGGCGCCGCGGTACGCGCTGTTCACGACGGCAAAGTGATCGTGGATGTGACGCAGTTGCCTGCGCCATTGCGCGCCTCCATCAAACGCGCGCACGACCGTGAGACCGAGTGACGGCTGCGCAACACGCGCGGCGTGACGTTTACTCCGGGATCTGAAAGCTCTTGGGCAGCGTGAACGCGCTGCCGCTGAAAGGCGGCACGTGAGCCGCACGGAACACCGTAGCCACGCATTGCCCGACCGGCGTGCCGGCAAACGGCGGTGATATGATGACCGACTTCACCGGCCCCTCCGGTGAAAAGGTGATCGTCGCGGTGCCCGCGCCGGTGGGACCGCCGGGCCGCTTGCAGCCCGTTGCCGAAGACGCGGCGGAGCTCAGCGTGGCCACGGCCGCGCCACGGCTGAGCGGTGCGCGCTCGCTCGGAGGCGGGAGCGCAACGGTTGGCTGCGGCGGCGGGGCGGGCGGCGTGACGGCTTCAGTCGGCTCTTGTGGTTCGTTGGGCTCCTTGGAGTCTCGGCTCTTGCTGGCGACGAGCGCCGTTCTTTCGACTGTTGCGCTGTGCTCCGCGACCGGCGCGGTATGCTCCACGAGCGCCGTTTTGTGACCGCTGAGGGCGGCGCTCATCGCCGCGGCATCTGGGCCCGTTGGCGTGGCCGCGCCGGCAGTGGGCAAGCTGTCGACGTTCACGCCCGCTGGCTCCGCGGACGTGTCGCGCTGGGCAGCGCTTGCGGCGTGCGCGACCGCGAGCGTGGTGGTGATCAGCGGCGATGGGCCCGGGCGATGGGTCACCCAGAAGATCGCACTGGCTGCGGCCGCGAGGCCACCCAGAGCCGCGAACAGCGGCGAGAACCCTCCGCTACGCGCCGTGGTGCTTTCGAGCGTTTGTGGGCGCGGCGTGCCGGTACGCGAGCTCGAAAACTGCGAGGTGCTGGTCGGGGGCTCTGAGGGCAGCCCCAAGCGCGTGCCGGAAACGCCCGCACTGGAGCGATCCGGCGCGGCGGGCTGATCGGGCACGAGGCCCTGCATGACCGTGCCGTCTGCGGCCGTGAGCGCGTCGCGCAACGCTTGGCGTTGCTGTTCGATCCGAGAGCCGAGCACGCGCTTCACGAGCTGACCCACCCCAGCGGGCGGGACGAGGATGCGTTCATCCTTCAGGTAGCGCTCCAGCGCATCGCGAAACTCTGCCGCGGTTTGGAAGCGCTCGTTCACGTTGCGCGCCAGCGCACGCTTCACGACCGCGGCCAAAGCGTCCGGATAGTTCGGGTAGATCTCTTTGGGCGCTGGGATGCGGCCGTTCTTGACGAGCTCGAGTGTGTGCGCGGGTTCATCACCGCGGAACAAGCGCTCCCCGGTCGTGAGCTCGAAGAGCACGATGCCGAGCGCAAACACATCACTGCGGCGATCGACCTTACCGGCGCTGGCTTGCTCCGGTGACATGTAGCCGAATTTGCCTTTGATCTTGTCTTCGGCGTCGATGTTGCTGTGGACCGTGGCGTTTGCCACGCCGAAATCCACCAGCTTGGCTTGCCCGTCCAAACCGACCAAAATATTGTGCGGTGAGATGTCGCAATGAACGATGTTGCGCAGCTCGCCGTCCCAACCGCGCAACTCGTGTGCGGCGTGCAGGCCCGCAGCGGTGTCAGCGATGATCTTCACCGCCATTTCCGCCGGGATGGCACGGCGGCGCTTGGCCTCTTTGATTACAGTGCGTAGCGAATCGCCCTCGACCCACTCCATCGCCATGTACAAGATGCCGCGGTCTTCAGATACTTCATGCACCTTCACCACGTTGGGGTGATCGATGCTGCGCACGATTTGCCCCTCTTCTAGGAACATGGCGCGAAAGTCAGAGTGGCGCGCAAGTTCGGGCAGCATTGCCTTCACCGCAACGAGGCGTTGCTTGCCGCTAACGGGCGCCTTCTCACGCGCGACCCACACGCTCGCCATGCCTCCGCGACCGAGCCGCGTGAGTAGTTCATAACGACCTAAGGTCGACCCGGACTTGAGTTCTAAAGTCATGTGTTTGGTCGCTGCCGACCAACTTCCCAAACATGTACCGCTGGCCCCCTGGCGGGCTTCGCTAGCTCCATTTATGCCACGAGTTTCGGGCTCATGCGAGGACTGCGGGAACTTATCAGGGCCAGCTACCAGCGCGGCAGCTGCGCCATGCAACTCAGCGGTTCGCAGTGTAAGTCAGGGTGTGTCGGAGTCGGAGGATGCATCCAGGGCGTCACTGCTAGTGACGGGCTTCGGATGAGCGCTGACTTTGAGTGTGACGTCGAGCAACAACGTTTCCCCGGGGGTGAGCTCGATGGTGCGTCGTTCGACGGGCGCATTCGGGTGTTCCAAGCGCACGTAGTGGCTGCCTGGGCTGAGCGGGATTGGCCGCGCGAACGGAGTGATTTCCACTTCTTGGCCATCTACGATCACGTGCGCCCAGGGGTGCGCGACGACTCTCAAAAACGCACGTCCCGCCGGCAGCAGCTCGAGGCGTTTGCCGGCTTGTGCTGCGGCTGCCTGCGCGCCACCCGCCGACTTGCCTGACGCAATTTGAATCGCGGCGCCGCCCGCGATGATCAGTGCCAATGCGAAAAAAAGCCCCGTCACTGCAAATCCGACCCCGCCTTCGCGCTGCCGGTCGCGCTGCCCGGCCAGGCGCGCGCTTGCCCCTTTAGCTGGGCTGCCCTCGACCAGACGCATGCGGACGAGCGTATCTTGCAGCAGCGGCGCGCTCGGCTCTGCGCCGAGATCCCGCGCTGCCGCCTGCAAAATTGCCAACGCTTCGAGGGTCGAGTCGAAGCGATCACTGGGCATCTTTTCGAGGCAGCGCTGCGTAAAGCGTTCCAGCGCTGCATCGATGCCGGGCGCCTTCTTGCTGAGCGGCGGAACCGGGTCGCGCCGAATGCGCAATGAGGTGCTGCGATCGTCGGGGCCGTCGAACGGCCGCTCACCGCTCAGCATCTCATAGAGCAACACGCCGAGCGAAAACAGATCACTACGGCCGTCTGCGCGCTCGCCCAAGATCTGCTCGGGCGACATGTACGAGGGACCGCCGTAGCCGGTGCCGCCCTCGAGCAGCTCGGGTGCCGTGGGTAGGCGCTCATCGAAGGCCACGCTGAAGTTGGCGAGCTTCAGCGAGCCGTCCGAAGCGAGCAGGATGTTCTTGGGCTGCACGTCGCGATGCACGACTCCGTGGGCATGCGCGTGCGCGAGCGCGCGGCACACCGAAAGCGCCACCGCCGCCGCGAAGGCTTCGGGCAAGCGCTTGGCTTTCTTGAGTACGTCCTCGAGCGTGACGCCGTCGACATATTCGAGCACGAGCCACATGCGCTCGTCGCGGCGCACGAAATCATACACTTTGAGGATGCGCGGATCATCCAGCTCTGCGAGCAAACGCGCCTCGCGCTCGAGCGAGGCGGCGAACGGTGAAGAGGGCAGGATGCTCGAGCCGAGGGCCTTGATGAACACGGGCCGACCGAGAGGTTCCTGTATGGCGTGGTACAGATCCGTGATCGGCCCAGTGCTCAGTTTTTTTACGACCTCGCAGCCGTCGAAGCTCTCCGCTGACGTCATTCGCGCGTACGTTAACATCGCAGAACGGCCGGGTGTCGATTAGAACGAGGCCGGGCTCGGCGTTTTCACGAGCAGCGGGGGCGGCTCGACGTGCACGGCTTCGTCGACGTGTTGGGGCCTGGCTGCGCCCCCCTTTCGTTGGGCCGCTTCACTGGCAATTGATGCGGCTCGTCGCGAGCACTAAGTCGTCGATCCAGATTTCGTTGTTGGCGCCGCTGAAGCTTTGCCAACCGATCATGAATTCAGTCCACTTGCCGGTCAGCCACGTTGCGGGCATGGGCCCGTTTTGCCATTGGTCAGCCGAGGTCACCGCGATCACTTCGGCGCCGTCCGCCCAGGCGTGAACCTCATGTTGAGCCTGATCACCGATGAACGCGGCTTCGATGCACGCCCACTTGTTGGCGGGGATGAGCGGGCCTTTTCCCCAGAGATCCATCTTGGGCGTGATGTTGTCGCTGGGGACTTCGTTAACGCCGATCACGCCCTTGATCTCTCCGAAGCGGATCTCGTTCTCCTTGTCCTTGCGGATACCGAACAATGTTTCGTGGTTTGCGCCGGGGTTTTGGCCAAGCTGGCGGGTCATGTAAAAGTAGCCGCGCACGTACAACTTGTTCGCGCCCGTCGGCAGCGGCAGCGTCAAGAAGGCCGGGCTCGACCCGCCCTTGACGTGCAGCGAGTTCTTGCCGCCATGCGGGCGCGTGGCATCCACGATGGCTTGTATATCGCTTTGCGGGTTGGTCGCATCGGTGTTGTAGGCGAGAAAGTTGTGCCAACCGGTGGGCTGTTTGCCGACCGTGTCGGACTCAAAATCTGCGCTGAGGATCGCGTTTGCCGGCGCGCCAGCGCTGCCACTTGCGGCACCGGCCGCACCCGCCGCGCCGGCAAACGCGGAGCCGGAAGTGCCCGCCGAACCGGCGTTGCCGTTCACGCTGCCGGCACTGCCGCCGTTCAGGCCGCCGCCGTTCAGGCCGCCGCCGTTCGGGCTGCCGCCGTTCGGGCTGCCGCCTGTACTGCCGCCCTGTGCTGCACCGCCCTGTGCTGCGCCGCCCGTTGCTGGGGTGCCCGCCGAACCGGCGCTGCCGCCACCCGGGTGCGACGGCGCATCTGAACTGCAACCCGAAAGGCAGCCAGCCAAGAGAGAGAAAAGCACAAATGAACCCGAAATAGTCCGGCAGCGAAGCGTCATGAAGGCTTCCACGGTGACACGCGGATCGCCCCTTTGCCAGGGCTCGATGCGCAAACACGTCAGGCTCGCGCCTTCGCTTCGGCGCGGAATTTAGCGGCACGGCTGGCGCCGCCCGCTCCGCCCGCTCCGCCCGCTCCGCCCGCTCCGCCCGCTCCGCCCGCGCAATTTCCACGTTTGAACACAAACGTGAAATCACTTGCTGCGGGGGCTCGCACGGGAGGCGGGTTTGGCCGCCGAAGGCTGGGACGACGCTCGTCGCGTTACGTGACCATCAACAAAATTCTGGCCTACTCAATCTGGACAACCGAGCCCTCGGCATTTGTTGAATGTGCCGAGTTGAGCGGCAGTCGCTTGCAGTGAGACCCGTCGTCGCGCGAATCCGAGCCGGGCTTGGTGCTAACAGCAGTGTGGGCGTGTAAGATCAGAGCGCTATGACGAGAGCGGTTCGTACGATGCGCGGGCGCCGCATTGGTCCTCCAGGTCGCGGTGGTGGTGAGCATGGGCAACGTCGAGAATAACCGGTCCGGATATCGCCTTTCTGCCGACGCGGGGGAGATGGACGTTGATGCGGTTCACGCCTACCTGACCCACTCATACTGGGCACAAGGAATTCCTCGTCCGGTCGTGGCCAACGCGATTGCCGGTTCGGTGTGCTTCGGCGTTTTCCACGATCAGGAGCAAGTCGGCTTCGCGCGGGTCATCACCGATCGCGCAACCTTTGCCTACCTGTGTGATGTCTATGTTCTGGAGAAGCACCGCGGTCGCGGTTTGGCCGCCTGGTTGATGGAAGCTGTAGTTCTGCACCCGCACCTGCAGGGATTGCGGCGGTTCATGCTGGCTACCCGAGACGCTCACGCCCTGTACGAGAAGTTCGGGTTTGCACCTGTGGCACAGCCAGAAATCTTCATGGCGATTCATCGCCCTGGCATCTATCTGACCAACCCGCCAGACGCCGTGTGAAACGTGCGTGCTCGCGCGCCGCGGTAATCGCAACTTCACGCCACGGCCAGCGGCGCTGATTCGGTCACCCGCAGCGCGCGCACGCGCTGGGCGCGGCTTGCCGAGCCGTAGCTGTAAGCTACTGTTTTCTTTCCAGGTTTGAACTAATGTCCGTGGGGTTTGCAGACCCATGAACGGTGAGTCACTCCCCAGACCTGACGCCCCGCTGCCCAGAGGCTGGGACGCGCGCGGGCGGCTGCGCGGCTGGTTCGCAGGTCTGAAAGCTTACTTCAGCGAGCAAGATCCCAAGTTCTTGACCGCGTTCGCTCCAGCGTTCGTAGCCAGCGTGCTGATCTACGTGCGCAGCCCGCTGTCGAATTACATCTTCGACGAGCAAGAGGCACTGCTCGCGAACCCGTACGTGAACGGCCAAGCGGGTTCGTTCTGGCACGCCTTCACCCGCGATTTCTGGGGCCTTCCGCCGGACCGGAGTATCGGCTCGTACCGGCCGCTGCCTGACTTGGTCTGGCGCGCTTTGTGGTTCGTGAGCCATCGGCCCTTTTTGCATCATTGGGTCAACGTGATGGTGCACGCGCTGAACGCGGCGCTGGTGGCGTCCTTCGTGTTCGTGCTCACGCGGCGGCGGGACACCGGCTGGCTTGCCGGCGCTTGCTTCTTGGCTTCTGCGGTACTCACCGAGGCAGTCACGGGCGTGGTGGGCATCGCGGACGTTTTCGGTGGGCTCTTCGTGCTGGGTGCACTGTGCTTGCTGCGCCTCAACGTCGTGTTGATGCCTGTGTTGGTGTTTGTCGCGCTGGTGCTCGGCTTGCTCAGCAAAGAGAGCGTGCTCGTCGCCGTGCCGCTCTTGCCGTGGGTTGCGCTGGTGACCGCGCCCATTCTACACCCGCAGCGGCCGCTGCGCGCGCTGCGCGCCTTTGCCGCGTTCGTGGCCTCCGCTGCGGCGTTGATTGCGTACACCAAGTTTCGCCGCCACTTCTTCCCGGTGGCAGCGCCCGTGGATGCGGGGGTCGCGCTGCCCGAAAGCGCGGGCGTGCTGGCCCACGGTTTGTCGCGATTTTTACATTGGTTTCAGCAGCCGCAGCTGCCGCATGATCCGGTCAACAACCCGCTCGTGGACGCCGACTTGCCGCATCGCGTGGCGGGCGCGCTGCGCGTTTACGTGCGCGGCCTGGGACAGCTGTTGTTTCCGTGGACGTTAAGTGGGGACTATTCTTTCCCGCAGGAGCCATGCCCGGAGCGCGTGTTCTTTCCGGAGAGCATCCTTGGTGGCCTACTGATGGTAGTGCCGCCGTTGGCGGGCGTTGTGCTGTGGCTGGCGGGTCTGCTGAGGGAGGCGCGCGCACGAGCGCGGGGCGTATTCCGCGCGCCGATCGTCGAGCAGCGCGGCGCTGCACGCCGTGAAATTTTACCCGCGCGCACGCTCGGCGGCTGGGCCCTCGTGACCATCGGCTTGGTTTGGTTGCCGGTCGCCTATTTCCCGCACTCGAACATTCCCGTCCTGTTACCGACGATCCGCGCGGAGCGCTTCTGGTACTTGCCCGCCTTTGGCTCGGCCTGCGTGCTCGCGGTCGTGTTCACCCGCTTGATCCGCAGCCGCTGGAAATGGGGGCCGGCTGTGGTCTGCGCGTTCCTCGGCTTTCAAGCCTTGGCAGCGCGTTGGCACGCCTTCGACTACACGGACGACTTGATCTTCTGGCGGGCTACGCACAACGCGGTCCCGCGCAGCGCCAAAGCCCAGCTCAATTACTCCGTGATGTTGGGCGCACGCGGCCAGCTGGACGAGCGCCTCAAAATCAACGCGGAGGCCATGCGGTTGGCGCCGAAATGGCCGATGGCCCACGTTTATTACGGCGACACGCTGTGCCGCCTGAAGCGCGCGGAAGAGGCCTGGCCGCATTACCTGCGCGGCTTTGAGCTCGCGCCCAACGATCTCAACCTGATTGCGCTCGGCCTACAGTGCGCGTGGGAAGAGAAAATCATCGACGCGCATCGCGATGAGCTGCTCGCGCTGTCGGAAAAACACCCGGGCAGCTGGCTCGCGTTCCTGGGCAGTGATCTCGTTTACAACGGCGCAGCTAACGGCGGCGTGCAGAAGAAATATCGCCCCCGCGCCTATGACGAGGGACCCAAATCCGAATAGCCGCTCAGAACGAACCGCCCACCGTGCAGGTGGGCCCGTGAAACACATCCATGGATCCCGAGTCCACGACTTTGTCTTTGTCGGTGCCTAGGTCGATCACACTGAGCAGCTGCGCTTGATAAGCGAGCTCGAAGTGCGCGTTGAGCCGGCCCTCATCCCCCACGAAGCGCCAGCGCATGCCGAGCCCGGAGTTGGCGCCTAAACCGGTCGTGGTGTGACTGATGTTCTCGCGGTTGCTTGCGATCGGCGGTTCAGCTTCGTTCTTGAGGAAGTAGTAACTCATTGGGCCCAAACCAAACGAGCCATTGAGCGAGAAAAAAGCGTTCAAGTTGTCGGTCGCCGGCTGCTCGAACAAGAAGGTCAGCCCAACCGTGTACAGCCGCGTACGCACCGCTTGCGGCGGCGTTTCGCGGTTGAACACGTAGTTGCCGTTGTCTTGGTCGGGCGTGACGTTCACGAGTTCGTACAAGATGCGGGGCAGCGTGTAGTCGAAGTAGCCGAAACCGAGCGTCGCGCTCTTCAGGATGGGTGTGTCGCGCGGGGCAAAGTCGTAATCCAGGTGGACTTCCTTTTCCGAGAAGGAGAAGGGTGAGCTGCCTGCGTTGCTACCATCTGCGGCGTTCAGCGCGTCGACCGTCCCGCTCGTGAAGTGCGCGATGCGCACGCGTGCTCGGAAGCCAGCCAAGAATAGCGCGCCGTCGAGCGCGTCGCTGAAGGCACCGGGCACGCCGAGCGAATGTGCAGGTGACGAATCCTGCAAGTCCCCGCCGCTCTTGAACACGCGGTTGGTGGCGAAACCAAGCTTGAGCCCGAACGCGTCGGGCAGTTTTCCCACGTCGAACTTGGCCGTGATGCCCGCTGAGGCCAAAACAATCGGGTTCACGTGATAGGCGAGCTTGTACTGGCGGCCCGTGTAGTCGTACGTGTTGCCCTGGCTGTTCGTGACGTCACCCGTGGCCAGTGAATTGTAGAAATACGCTTCACCACCGGCCTGCGCGTTCACGTGCACGGACTCCCAGCCAAAACCAACGAGCTCATCCACCAGGGAATCACGGTACAAGAAGCCGGGCAAATCACTCGGCTCCAGCTTGTTCAGCTGCGCCAGCGAATCGACCAGTTGCTTGAGGCCGACGATGGCAGCCTTGCTTTGCCGTTCGAGCTCCTGAACTTGCTCGGCCGTTTGCTGCACGTGCGCGAGCAGCGCGGGGGCGGCGCGCAGCAAGTCTTTCGGGTGTGTGAAACTCGCAATCTCGAGGCCAATCATCGATGCCATGGTCGCGGCTTCCATGGCTAAGCGCAGCGCAACGGAGGTGATCGTCAGCGCCTCTTTGATCACCTGCTGCGCACGTGGATCATTGATGGTGTGCTGTTCGAGCTGACGCTTCAGGTCAGCGCGTTGTTGTTCCAGCGCGCTTTGCAGCGCCTTCACGTTGCTCTGGGACTGTTGCACCTGTTCCGGCGGCGCGCCGCTCGATTTGGCCGCGTCCAGTGCGGACTGACTGTGCTGAAGTTGCAGGGCTAATTGCTTCTGCTTTTCGACTGCCTCCTGCATATTGGGCAGGGCTTTATTCACCTGCGACAGCGCCTCGAGAATGGACGGATGCAGCGCGTCGAGCGGGTCGACCGGCGGTGGCGGCTCGGGCGGCGCCGCCGTGGTTGCTTCGCCGGGAGCCAGGCCCGGAAGCGTCGCGGGAACGAGCGCTCCGCCAATGGCTGCGACACTGGGCGCAGCGACCGAGCCGGCCAAGCCCTCGGCTTCCTTGAGCGCGTCCGCCACATGGTCACTGTACAAGCGGAGCAGGGTAGGTCGGATCTGCGAATCAGGGCCGTTCTTCAATGCGTTTTTCGCGCGGTTCGCGACTTCTTCCGTCAACGCCAAATCACGCACCCAGCGGTCCCCGCGCCGATACGGAGTGGCGCTTACCACCGTAGTGATTTGCTCGAGAGTTTGATTTAGCTCACGCAGGTGTTCGTTCACGAGCTGGGGGGTCACTTCCTCGCGTTCGTATTCGCGCAAGGCACGAACATTGGCGGTCTGCCCGACGCAGCCGGTGACACCGAACAAGAAGAGAAGCGCGGCGCACGATCCCGTGAAACGCCACTTCCCAGCCCCAAACCGAACCCGCGCAAAAGAAGAGAGAGACACGATGCTCACTCGTATCTCGCATTTCGGTCTAGGCGCGAAGTAAAAACAGCGCACGCGTGCAGACGAAAACAGCAAGAATCGACAAGCGCTCTCCACGGGCTGGTGGCGTGTGGACAACTCGATGGCCCGGGCAAATCAAACGGTTTGCGCCCAAACAGTGCCAAGCTGAGACTGGTTAACTGATTGGCGAATGCGAATTGCGAAACTTTCACGCAACATTGAGTGCGTAAATGATAATAGGAATGCTTGGCGGGCTCTCTTCGTAGTAGGTGCGCATGACCGTGATGACTTCTGGGCGACGAATCAAGATGCGGGCGTTTGGCTTGAGCTGCTTGCTTTCGGTATCGCTACCGAAAGCAGCGTTCGCCGCGCAGTCGGGGCCCTGCATGCAGGCGAGCCTCGCGCATGCCGCGCACAACGCCAAGGCTGCCGCCAAGTTTGATCTGCAGTGCAGAATCAGCAGCATCAAGTCGGGTAGCGGCGGGGCTGGGGCTGGGGCGGTGCAGGCCCAAGCTCGCAAGACGCACCTGGATCAACTTCGCGCGAACATTCTAGCGAAGCAGCAGCAGCAGCAGCAGCAACAGCAGCAGCGTTCCTATCAGCCTCCTCCGCGTCCTTATCAAGCGAACCCTTCTCCACAAGCGCCCGCTCGCCCGAACGGCTACGGCGCGCTCAATAGCTGGCGTGCGGCTCACTTCGGCCCCGCAGCCACGCCCGTTTACGGCGTCGCGCCCGCGGCCCCGCCCGCACCCTCGGCGCCGCCCGCACCCTCGGCGCCGCCCGCGCCCGCGCCCGCGCAGGTGGAGCCCGCAAGCCCGAGCGCGCCTGATCCTTTGGACGCGGTGCTCACGCCGGGCCCGCGAGACACCTCTCTCGCCAATGATCAAACCGTCGCTGCCCGCGCCAAGACCGATCTGAGCGTGTTCGGCGTTGCCCTGGGCGATCCGCTCAACCACCCCAGGTGCGTCCCCGGCGCGCACGCGGCCGAACCGTGCATTGCGGAAAGGGGCTTCGGGGCGTTGGTCGCTTCGGTGTTTAACGGCCGCATTGCCAAGTTGTCCGACTTCAGCAACGTGCCCCTTCACCTGCCCGAAGCGCAATGTCCGGATTGGTTGAAGGCTGGCTCGTGCGACGTCGTGTTGGCGATGTCCGGTGGTTACGTGTACGCCGCGTTCATGGCCGTGGGCGGTGAAGACACGCAGGCCGTGATCGAGACTCAGTTGACCCAAAAGTACGGTAAGAAGGCGGACAAGGGCCCGCTCAGCCAATGTAAGAAAGACGGCAGCGCCGCGCATCCGAATGCACCGCTGCGCACTTGGCAGATGCGCGGGCTGCGCGTCGAGTACGATCCAGACGGCACCAGCTGCGCGTCCGGCGCGTGGCGCCGCGGCACGGGTCAACTCGTGGTCGAGACAGATACCTTCCGTCGCATGGTGAGTGAAGCCGGCACGAAAGCCGAGCCCAAGATGTGAGCCCCGTCCCCTGCTGCCCAGCAGGGGAGCAAGCGCGCTCCGGCGCCAATCGGCGGGCTCGGACACCCTGCGCTCGCCGTTCCGGCCCTGATTGGGCCGAAAGCGGCATCCCACAAAACCGAAAATCCACGTTTGACTTCCAACGTTGATTTTTGGCTTTTTGAGGCCGCTCCGCCGCACTTGCTGCGAGCAGCGGTTGGGCGCGCGCGGTGCTGGCCACGAATACCACGCGCCGCGGTGGCCGCTCGTGCCGGGAACGGCGCGCGCTCCGAGGTGCGAGGCCGGGTTGTGATCGCCCGCTGTTGACGAGCTCCGTTAGGGAGCTTTGAAGAGCCAGGTTAGGCCCAGAATGCTGAGCCCAATCACGAGCAGCGCGGCCAGCGCGATGAGCACATCCACCGCGCGGAAGCCTTGCGTTTTTTTCGCCGGCTCAGGCGCGCGCGTGGGCACATAAGCCACAGGCGCGGCCTCGCCCGCACGAGCCTGGAATGACTCGAGCGCTGGCGCTTTGCCGGGCGCAACGTTGGGCGGATCCACCGAATCATCGCCGTGCATTTGCTCGTCGCTGCCCGCCTCAATTTCGGTGAGCGCCGCCAGCACCGGATCTTCGAAGCCGAACTCGCTCGAGCCGAGCGCGAGCAGTGCGTGCTGCGGCCAAGGCGTGTCGCGCTTGGGTTCGAGCCGCACGCCGGCCAGCGTAGCGCCGTTCTTCGAGCCGAGGTCGCGCGCGTAAATCTGAGTGCCGCGGCGGATCACTTCGACGTGGCGGCGTGAGGCATCGGGATCCTCGATGGCCAAATCCGCGTTCGGCGCACGGCCGATGCTGTACGCGTGGTCGAACTCGGCCAGCGCGAGCTCTTTGCCTAGGTCGGGGCCGGCAGTGACGAACAAGCGTGGCGCCGACAATTGCCCTTCGGCTGCGAGCGAGCTTGCCACGAGCGCGAGCGCGATTTCTTTGGTGGTCTGGTTCGCGTTCTGCGTGGGCAGCACCTGCGCGGTGCTCAGCTCCAGCCAAATACGTCCGACGCGAATCAGGTCACCGGAACGCACTACCCGCGGCGCCTGCGGCGAGAGCCGCACCGGCCCCACGAACGTGCCGTTGCTGCTGCCTTCGTCAATGACGACGTAGTCACTGCCACGCTGCCGAATCGAAGCGTGCCGATGGCTCACGCTCGGATCGGGCAAACGGACTTCGCAACCCTCACCCCGTCCGATCACGATCCGCGGTGCGTCGAAGGTGATGGTCGCTTGGGACTTGAGGTCGCCAGAGCGAACCACGACCGTCAGCGGCATCGAGCGCGCATCATGTCAGCGCCGCGCCTCTTGTCCAACAAAACTCCGGGTTTTTGGGGCGCCCACAGGTTCTGCCATGCACCTCTCCGTCCGAAACTTGGCCCCACGGGCCGGCCCGACCTAATCCCGAGGGCACCATGACTGACATCCAAGAACGCCGCGCCGAGGGTCCCGGCCGCGTCCGGGTCGAGACGCTGGTCGAAGTTTGCGGGAACGAGCCGGGGATCCCTGCGTTCGAGGCCGAAGCGGTCGACGTGAGCGCACGCGGGATGCACCTGCGCACCGCGTACTTGCCGGACAACGGCGCGCCGCTGGTGTGCCGGTTCGAGGACGGCGGCCGCGAGATCGTGGTCGAGGGTCGCGTGGCGTGGCGGCGCGAGGGCGGCCGTGGCGGCGAATTCGGCGTCGAATTCACGGCGCTCGATAGCAGCAGCGTCGGTGCCTTACGCGAGCTGTGCGACGCGGGTGCGGCCGAGCACAAGCCGGAAGCCGCCGGCGATACCAAGTCGGAGGTCGGCTCGCGGGTTCGTCTGCACATCGACGGCCTCGGCTCGCCGATGAAGGCGCGCGTGCGCGAGAGCGGGTCTTCCAACGTGCAGGTCGGCTCGAACTTGGAATTCCTCAAGGTGGGACGCAAGCTCGAGGTCGAAGATTTGGAGATGGGCGGACGCCGCCAAGCCCAAATCGACGGCGTGAGCGTCGCGATCGACCCGCAGACGCGCGTGCCTCAGCTCGTCGTGCAATTGCGCTTTTCGGACGCGGCAGACACGACGCCGGAACCGAGCGTGACGGCGCTGCACGGCTCGGCGGAAGCCGCGAAGGGCTTCAAGATCCCGGCTTCCTCGGTGACCACCGATGGCGCCGTGGACGCACAGGAAGATGATAGCGACGACGATGACGACGCAGCGGCCTTGCGCGGCCGCGTCGGCGAAGCCGCTGCGAACGCGGGGCTGGCCATGAAATTGGCCGGCGCGAGCGTGGCGCGCTTCTCTGCGCGCGCGGCGAGCGGTGTGGGCGGTCTGTTCGCTGGTGCGGGGCGCAAGGTCTTGGATGCGAGCAAGAAAGGCCGGGAAAGCGCGCCAGTGCGCCGCACGACCGCGCCCGCGCCCAGCGCGCGCGCACCGGAAGCGCAGCGCCTGCGTCCGCAATCCTCGGCGTCGCTCAACGTCGAGGCGCCTGCCTCTGCCTTGTCTCAGCTGCCGAAAAAGAAGCTGATGATCGGCGTCGGCGGCGCGTTGATCTTAGGATCCATTGTCGCGATGGCGATGCACAAGTCGCCCGCGGCTCCGCCAGGCGCGCAGGCTGCGCTGACGCCCGCGGTGGCGACTGCGGCTCCGCCTTCGGTTGGCGCGCCACTTTCTACGGCTGCCGGCAGCGCAGAGCTCGGGCCTGCAGGCGCGATGTCGGCGAACGTGCCGCTGTTTGGCCCCACGCCCATGGCCACGATGGAACCTGCGCCGCTCGCGCCGCCACCCGGTTCGCCGCAAAGCGTCGAGGCCGCGGAAAAAGCGGACGCCAAGGCGAACTCCGGCGCGCCGACTGCCGCCGCCGCGCCTGACGAAGGCTTCTCAGACGAGAGCGGCGATGACGGCGACAAGACGAAGAGCGAAAAATCGGCCAAGACCGACACCACGCCCTGGGGCAAAGGCAAACTGCACTCGCCCACCATCTATCGCCTGCGTTTGGACGGGCCGGGCGGCAAGCTGCAGGGCGCGACGCTCCCCACCGGCTTCACCGTGCTCGTCCCCGGTCACAAGGTGATGGAACAGGGTGCGGGCATCGCCAAACGCGATTCACGCATTGCCTCCGTGCGCACCGTGAACCGCACCGCGGGCGCTGAAGTCGCCTTCCACTTCCGGGACGGCATTCCGGCTTACCGCGTGCGCTTGCGCCACGACTACGTTGAGATTTTACTCAGCGAGGCCAGCGACACGAAGCCGAAGAACGCCGCGGCAAAGGCGGATGGCAAAGTGACCGCGCACGGCAAATCGCACAAAGGTTGAGGGACTCGGCGCCCTGCGGCAGCAGCGCTACCGGGTTCGCCAGCCGCCGTCGTTCAACTCGAGGATGTAGCGGCCGCCGTGGCCGAGATGGAGCGCGGTGATGTGTTGGTAGCGCCGGTGGGTGTCCAGCGCGCGAACGTCCCAGGCGCCCGGCGGCACGTCGACCTGAACGCTCTGCCCGACGCCGATCCCGGAGTGGGTGAGTAGATCCGCTCCCCACAGGCTCTGGCCCTCCGGAGACTCGTCGTCGAGGTTCTGCCCGGCCGCGTTGACCTGCTCGGTCTTCGCTACGTAGAGCGCGTTGATTGGTGCATCGCTCTGGTTCTTCACGGTGAAGTCCACCGCTCCCGAGCCGCTGGCGGCGCGCACCGTGACCAAGCGCGAGCTGGGGCCGCCACAGCCGGTGAGCAGGAGCAAGAGCAGCCATAGCAGCGTGCAAGTGCGACCAACCATGACCGCGAGGCTACTGCCCTCCGGTTCCGAGCACAAACCCGGCGTTTAGGCCCCGTCGGGAAGCTTGGGGAGTGGGCTTGCGAGGTGCCGCGAGCGGCTCCATGTCTCGTGCATGGCGAGCACGATTTCAGGCCTGCGCATTCTGGTCACCGGTGCCACGAGCGGCGTCGGCGAAGCGCTCGTCGCAAAGCTCGCCGGGCGCGGCGCCGAAGTGCTCGTTCATGGGCGCGACGCTGCCCGTGTCGCGGCTGTCGCTCAGCAGTCGAACATCGGCGAGGCGCGTCGCTTCGTTGCCGACCTTTCGCGGCTGGCCGAGGCCTGGCAGCTCGGGCGCGCCCTTGCTGCCAGCGGCCCGCTCGATGTGCTGGTGAACAATGCCGGCGTCGGATTCGGGCGGGATCGCAAACAGCGCGAGCTCAGCGCGGACGGCTTCGAGCTTCGCTTCGCCGTAAATCTATTGGCGCCGTTCGTGCTCACCGAGTCGCTTCTCGCGCACGGCTCGCCACGTCGAGCCGTGGTGAACGTCGCTTCCGCCGGCCAGGCGCGGCCCGACGAACACGACTTGATGAGCGAGCATGAATATGACGGCGTGCTGGCGTATCGGCGTAGCAAGCTCGCGCTGATCGCTGATACGTTCGAGCGAGCGGCGCGTGATCGCTCGCGGAGCTACCTTGCGCTCCATCCGGGCACCTTCTTGGCCACCAAAATGGTGCGCGAGGCAGGGATCGCGCCTCAGGGCAGCGCCGAGTCCGGCGCGGCCGCGGTGCTCGGCGTCATCGAGCGGGCGCTCGGCGGGGAAACGGGCCTGTATTTCGACACCAACCGCCAGAGCGAGCCGGACGCCTGGGCGTCGAGCGGCGAACGGCAGAGCTGGCTGCGAGAACGAGCGCTCGAGCTCAGCGCGCCGTACCGCGGGTGAGGCTTGCTCGGGAGGGGTTGCGTGGCTTCGTTGCGCACTTGAATCAACGCTGAGCGTCGCTCATCACGCGTGCCTGCATCGCGACCCGGCTAGACGCAGGAGCACGCGCCGCAAGTCACACACCCGCCGCCGCCAGCCGTTGGTTCTGCTGCATGGCGAGGGTGCGAGCGAGCGCGGCCGATCCGGAGCTACAACCGATCGCGATCACCTGCGCGTAGTGTTCCAAAATCTGGGCCGGTAGCACCAAGCTGAGCAGCACTCCGATCGCAAGCACCACGAGCAGGTTGACGACCGCCCATTTCCACTTGCCGAGATACGCGAGCCCCGCGCCGGGGAGCAGGAAGCTCAGCAGAAACGCGACAAAGGGCTTCTTCATTCGCTCACGTTCTAGTCCAACGCCGGTTTCCGTGAGTCGCACTCGCTCCCTTTCTCGCGCGCATTCCTGGTTTTGTTGGGGTTGGATTCCTTACTTTCACAGCGCGCCGTTCGGGGGTTGCCGCCGCGGCGGTGCTGCCTGATAGAAGCGCACCCGGCTCCCACTTCCTCTTCATTCCCACCCTGACCCTAGCTCGGAGAATACCCGTGAATATCCCCCTGAAATATGCTGCCCTGCCCGCCCTCGCGCTCACTGCTCTGATCGGTTGCGGCGGCGAAAGCCCGCCGCCTGCCGCTCCGGTTGCGCCCCCGCCTGCTGCAGCGCCGGCACCACCGCCGCCCGTCGCTGAGGCCGCCCCCGCGCCTCCCGCACCCAAACTCCAGCTGCAGGTGATCACCGGCTCACCCGAGGGCTTCCTGGTCAACTCGACGCTCATCACCGGTGACAAGGAAGCCGTGCTGATCGATTCCGAGTTAACGCTCGCCGACGGCAAGCGCGTTGCCGACGCAGTAACGGCCTCGAAGAAGACCCTGACCACGGTGTTCGTCACGCACTTCCACCCCGACCATTACTTCGGCTTCGTTGCGGTGAAAGAAGCATTCCCGAACGCGAAGCTCGTAGCGCTGCCCGCGACAGTCGAAGAAATTCAGAAGACCTGGGAAGCAAAGGTCAAACAGTGGAAGCCGATGTTCCACGATGCGATTCCCGCAAAGCCCCTGTTGCCCGAGCCGCTCGCGGGTGATTCGCTCACGGTCGATGGCGTGAAGCTCGAGGTCGTCGGCGCGCAACAAGGCGACAGCCCGAATAACTCCTACGTGTGGATCCCGTCGTTGCGCGCCGTGATCACCGGCGACATCGTCTATGACGATGTGTTCCCGTGGACGGCTGAAACCACGCCGGAAACGCGCAAAGCCTGGGCCGGCACCTTGGACAAGCTGAGCGCTCTGAACCCGGAAATTGTAGTGCCCGGACACCAGAAGGCGGACCACAAGCAAGCTCCCTCGAGCATTGGCTTCACCAAAGCGTACCTCGCGGCTTGGGATGAAGCGCTCGCCGCCTCCAAGAAGCCCGCTGATCTGCAGGCGAAGATCAAAGCCAAGTACCCGGGGACCGCGCTCGACGTGATCGTGAAGATTGGCGCGGACGCTGCCTTCGCCAAGCCGGAAAAACCGAAGGCCGAGAAGGCCGCTCCCGCGGCCAAGGCCGACAAGGCTGACAAGGCTAACAAGGCTGACAAGGCGGCTCCCGCGGCCAAGGCTGACAAGGCTGCCGCGCCTGCCGCGCCTGGAAAGGGCGATAAGCCGGCAGCTGCCGCCAAGAGCGACAAGCCGGCTGCGCCTCCGCCGGTCGCGGCAAAGGCCGCCGCAACTCCGGCTCCGACCAAGAAGTAATTGCCTCGAGTTGCAGGCGCTGGGTTACCGGCCCGCTGCGCGCCTGCGATCTCGCTGAGCGGGGCCCCATTTGCGCGGGGGCCCGCTCACGAGAGAAGCGCTACAGAGCCGATTGGAAAAGGCACCGAGTGAGCTGCCGTAGCTCAGTGCGCACGCACGGTTAGCTGTTTTTGGTAATGATTATCATGTGTTAGGGGTTCTTCGCGGCGCGGCCTTTTGGATGTCGAAATCCCCGGCCATGGTTCGTCGTCCTGTTGGAGAACCATGATCGAATCGTCGCCGACCGCCGCCACACTTCCGACGCCGCTACCCACTCCCGAGCCCAGTAGGGGGATTGCCGGACAGCTGCTGGATGCCGTGCGCGGCGTCGAGACGGATTTGACGGAGGCTCCGCTCGGTCGCGCGCTGCTCATGCTCGCGGTGCCGATGATTTTGGAAATGGTGATGGAGTCGATCTTCGCCATGGCCGACGTGTTTTGGGTGGCGCACCTCGGAGCCCGTGCCGTCGCTGTCGTCGGCCTCACCGAGTCGATGATGATGATCGTCTATTCGTTGGCGATGGGCGTGTCGATCGGGGCGATGGCGCTCGTGGCGCGACGCATTGGTGAGAAGGACGGCGAGGCGGCCGCGCGCACCACGGTGCAAGGGATCTGGCTCGGCTTGCTGCTTTCGCTGAGCATTGGCGTCGTGGGCGCCTGGTTTGCTCCGCAACTGCTGGGGTTAATGGGCGCGGACGCCGAGGTGGTGCGCACGGGCAGCAACTTCACGCGCGTGATGCTGGGTGGCAATACCACGGTGTTCTTACTGTTCCTGATCAACTCGGTGTTTCGGGGCGCGGGCAACGCCGCGCAGGCGATGCGCGTGCTGTGGCTTGGGAATGCTCTGAACATCGTGCTTGGCCCCGTGTTCATCTTTGGCATCGGGCCGATTCCGGCGCTCGGCGTGACCGGCGCCGCTGTCGCGACCACAATCGGGCGCGGCATCGCGGTTCTCTATCAGTTGTCGATTTTGCGCCGCGGTACAAGCAAGCTTTCAATTTCGCGAGCGCATCTGCGGCTGGATGCGCGCTTGATGGCAGCCGTGTTCAAGCTCTCGCTATCTGCCACCGGTCAAATGTTGATCTCGATGACCAGCTACATTGCGCTGATGCGCATTCTATCGGCCTTCGGAAGTGCCCCGCTCGCGGGCTACACGATCGGCTTTCGGATCTTCATGTTCGCCATCTTGCCTGCCTTCGGCCTCGCCAACGCCGCGGCGACTCTCGTCGGCCAGAACCTCGGGGCCAAGCGGCCTGAGCGCGCGGAGGCGTCGGTCTGGCGCGCAAGCAACATCAGCGCCGGTTTTTTGTGCACCGTCGGCGTCGCGTTCTTGGTGGGGGCGCCGTGGCTCGTCAGCGCGTTCACGAGTGAGGTAGAAGTGGCGCGGCACGCCGTGAGCTACCTGCGCATCGTGAGCCTAGGCGTCCCGTTTTATGCGTATGGCATGGTCGTCAGCCAGTCCTTCAACGGTGCCGGCGACACCCGCACCCCAACCCTCATCAACCTGCTCGTCTTCTGGGCGCTGCAAATCCCGCTCGCCTGGGGCCTAGCTCGCTTCACGAGCTTCGGCGCAGAGGGTGTCTTCGCGACCCTCGCCTTCTCCTTCTCGATCTTCGCCGTCGTTTCGGTGCTCGCCTTCCGCCGCGGAAGCTGGAAGCGCGTCCGCGTGTGAGCGCCGCAGACTCCGCACGCAGCTCTGCCAAGCTCGACTTGTGAAGGCGTTGCTCCTGCCG
>JBDTYJ010000004.1:0-49581 GCA_040005755.1 Pseudomonadota bacterium | reverse complement strand
AGCTCGAATTTATCGCAGAGCGCGGAGTGGGGAGGTGTAGGAGCGCCGCCGCCCGTTGCTTCGCTGGGCTTCGCACGGCTATTCTGGCGCGTGGGGCCTCCGGCTCTTTGACCGATGAAGCGCACGACCGCCGTCCTGGTTTCTAGCTGCGCGCGTGCTCCGCGTTTGCGGCCTGCTCGCGCGGCGCGCGCGCTGTTTGCCTCCGTTGTAGGTGTGGGGTTCGCTGTCCTCTCCCCTGCTGCTTTTGCGGCGGACTCCTCCGCCGCACCGACGATGGCGGGCGAAAGCGCGCACATCAAGCCGGCGGGTGAACGTGCCATTGGGGCTCAAGCGCGCCCGACGATCAAGAAGAAGGCGGCTGACCACGCGAACGCGCAGCGCGGTTACCGCGTCAGCTTGCAAATCCCCGAGGCACTGCGCGCCACGCTAGCGCGCAAAATTGATCAGCGTATCGCGCGTAACTTGGTGCAAGAGAAGAAGCTGCGCGTGGAGGCCATGGGCCTGCTCGACAAATTCATCGGTGAGTCGCCTGAAGGCTCGCATGAGATGCCCGAGGCGCTCATGCGCATGGGCGAGCTGGAGTGGGAAGACGCGCGCGACACGTTCCTGGAGCGCTTTCAAAAGTGGGAAAGCTTGCCGCCCGAGCAGCGTGCGGAAAAGGACCCTCCGAGTCCTAATTACGAGAAATCTCGAGCGCGGTTCTTGCGCGTGCTGAAGAATTACAAATCCTTCCCGCAATACGATCTGGCGCTGTACGTGGACGGCTTCTTGGCCAATGAAGAGGGCAAGTTCGAGGACTCGCTCGGCCGCTTCAACAAGATCATCGAGTGGTTTCCCAAGAGCCGCTTCATTCCCGACGCGCATATGGTGCGCGCCGAGTATGAATTCACCAAGGACGCGCCGAACTACGAGACCGCGTTCAACGAGTACGAGGAAGTCCTCAAGTACAAGCACAGCGAGCTATACGATCTTGCCCTGTTCAAGAGCGCATGGACCCTGTGGCGCCTCGGCAAGCCAGAAGCTGCCGCAAAGCGCTTCTTGATCGTGTTTCAATCCACCGCCGATCAGGGAAAAAAGCTGAGCTCAAGGCGCCGTGACGAGCTGGACGAGTTACAAAATGAAGCGCTGAAGAACTTGGTCGCGGTGTTCGTGGAAGACGAAAACAACCGCGCTGAGGACATGTATCGCTTCCTTACCAAGGCAGGCGGCGACAAATTCGCGGGCAAAATCGTGCGTGCGCTTGCGGATGCTTTTTACGAGCAAGCGCAATACGAGCGCGGCATTGAAGCTTACCGCTTGCTCCTGAAGCTCGAGCCCGCGGACCCCGAGGCGTACCGCTTCCAACTGCAAATCGCGCAGGGTCACTCCACGCTCGAAAATTGGGGCGCCTTGGAGGAAGACTACAAAGTTAGCGTGCGCGACTACGTGGCGCCCGAGCTCGTGGCGAGAAAGGCGAAAACCATGCCTTCTGGTTGGGTCAGCGCGCAAAGCACCGCGGCCCTGGCTGAGGCCGAAGCTGCGACTGAAAAGCAACTGCGCGAAGACGCCGTGGGGCTCCACGCCAAAGCCCAAGCCGACAAGATCAGCAAGGCCGAGTTCCAGGGTGCCGCCAACCTGTACAAGGTATACCTGACCCGTTTCGGCGCGCGGCCGGAAGCCTATGAGGTCAACTACAACCTCGCAGAAATTTATTTCTATCGTCTGGAAAACGCGACGGGTGCTGCCGAGGCGTACCTCGCTGCGGTGCGCTTGAACCCGAAGGGTCAGTATTCACGCACCGCCTTGTACAACGCCCTTGCCGCGTTGGAAGTGGCGCGCGCGGCCGAGTTCGACGCGGCGAAGGCCGCCGGGAAGAAGCAGGAGGAGTCCCCGACGGACAAGCAGTTGACCGAAGCGATGGAGCTTTACATCAAAACTTACCCTGATGATAAGCAGATCCCCGAGCTGCTGTTCCGCCAGGGCAAGCTCTATTACGACTATCAGGTCTATGATCCCGCGGTCCGCCAATGGGGCCTACTGCTCGAGGGGTACCCGAGCAGCAAGTACGCGGTTGGCGCTGGCGAGCTCATCCTGGACTCCTTCAACAAGAGTAAGGATTACTCGAACATCGAAACTTGGGCGCGCCGCCTGAAGACTGCGCCGGCCTTTCAAGCGCCGGAGCAACAAGCGCGCCTGAACGCGCTGATTGTAGCCGCCGTGTTCAAGCAAGGAGAGCAACTCGCAGAGCTTGGCGAGCACACCAAGTCTGCCGCCGCGTACTTGCGCGCGGCGACGGAATTCCCGAAGGAGCCGCGCGCGGCACAGGCCGCCGTGAACGCGGAGGTTGAAGCCAAAAAAGCGGGGGATTTGGAGACGCTCGCCGCCGCGGCCAGCCGTTTGATCACCGATCACGCACAGCGCGAGGAGGCCGCGCAAGGCGTTTGGATCGCCGCGACCACTTTTCAAGCGGTCGGCCTGTTCAGCAAGGCAGCGGACTACCATGCGACCATTGCAGACAGCTGGCCCAAGAGCGAGCACCACAAAGACGCGGCCTACAACGCGGTGCTGCTCCGTACGACCGTGGGTGAGCACGATAAGGCCATCGACAGCGGGAACAAATTTCGAAAGTACTACCCGCGCGATGAGTCAGCGGATGAAGTCATCTTCTTGATGGGCAAAGCGCACGAGAAGGCCGGCAAGAAAAAGGACGCCGAAGCGCTGTACGACCAATACTCGAAGAGCGCGCGCAGCGTGAACGGCCAGATTGAAGCACTGGTGCGCCTCGCGACCGTGAAGACCGAGGATGAGAGAGGTGCGGCTGCGGCCCTGGAGCGTGCCATTCACGTGTACGCCGGGAACAAGAGTCACTTGAATGATCGCGGCAAATATTACGCGGCGAAGGCGCGTTACATGCAGGGCGAAGCCGTGCTCGCCAAGTACGAAGCCGTCAAGATCGAGGGCGACGTCAAACAGCTCAAGCAACGCCTAAAGCAAAAGAGCGAGTTGCTCAAGAAGGCCGCCGAAACGTTCCTTGGCACCGCAGAAATGGGCGTCGCCGAATGGACGACGGCCGCGCTGTACCAAATCGGCTTCACCTACGAATCGTTCTCTACTGCCCTCCGCACATCACCCCCGCCGGCGAACCTGAACGCGGGCGAGAAAGAGCAGTACAGCCAATCGATTGACGAGTTCGTGGTGCCGATCGAAGAGCGCAGCCTGGAGGCTTATGAAAGTGGCTGGCAAAAGGCGATCGAGCTCGGCATCTTCAACTCTTGGACCGCGAAGATGCGTGAGGCCCTCGGGCGCTTGAACGCTGAACTCTATCCGCCGCTCAAGGAAACCGGTTTCGCTCTGCGCTCACGCGGGACGACACGGTTGCCTGCCTTGATTGACGGTACGCGCCGCGCGAACAACGGCAGCAGCGAAAAATTTCTGATCCCGGCGCCTGGTGCAAAAGCCGCACTGGCCGGAGCCAAGAAATGATGGCTCGCCGCTCGCCGCTCGCCTGCGCGGTGCGAAGCGCTCTCTTCGGGTGCGTTGCCACCCTGGCAGTCGCCTGCGCTTCGTCGCACAAAAAGCTCGAAACGCCGGTCTTGGCGGCAGCCAATCCAGGAGCCGTCGCCAAGCTCGTGCAAGGCGTGCAAAGCGCCAAAGACCCGAACGGTAAAGATCGTGCAATCGGTCTGCTCAAAGACGCGCTGACGGCCGATCCGGGCCTGTGGGAGGCGCACTACAATCTGGGCGTGTTGCTGGCGGATAAGGGCGACTTGAGCGGCGCTGAGCGTGAGCTCACGCAGGCCGGCAAGCTTGCGCCCAACGCGGAAGACGTCGTCGTCGCGCTGTCCGAAGTGCGGCGGCGCAACGATGACGCGAACGGTGCTATCGAAGCACTGCAAACATTCGTGAAGCAGAACCCGGACGCAAAAATCGCGCCCATTGCGCTGATAACGGCGCTGCGCGAGGGCGGGCAAGTGAGGCAAGCCATTGAGCAAGCTCAACGCGTGCTCGTGTATCATTCGAGCGATCCCTTCGCTCTGAGTGAGCTCGCGCTGGCGAACGTGGAGCTCGGCGAGCTCGACACTGCCGAGCTCCTGATCGAAGAAGCGCTCAAAGCCGACGATAAGTCTGCGGTCGCGGAGCGCGCCGCGGGTCTGATCTCGCTCAAGAAGGGGGAGGATGCCGTCGCCTTCAAGCACTTCCAACACGCGAGCGAGCTGGATCCGAAGGACACCACGGCCCGCCTCAACACCGGTACCGTGTTCCTGCAAGCAGGCGTATACGACAAGGCAGCCCAAGAGTTTCGCGCGGTACTCGAAACAGAGCCAGAAAGCAGCGACGCCATGCTGGGCTTGGCCGCCGCTCGACGCGGCCAAGGCAAACGCGACGATCAGTCCGGCTATCTGGAGGCAGAAAAGCTCCTGAAGCAACTCCTCGAGCGCGAGCCCAAGAACCTGGATGCCACCTTCAACTTGGCCATCTTGTACACGGACTACCTGAAGCGTCCGGGTGACGCGACCCCGCTATTGCAGCGTTTTTTGTTGGATGCGCCCAAGAATCACCCGGGGCGCCCTGAGGCTGAGCGCATCATCGCCGGCGCGCAGACCGCAAAAAAATAGGGGCAACTCGCCCCCACGTCACGCGCGAGTGCGGTTTTCGCGCATATTCCTTGCAATTCCCGGCGCGTTGTTGCGACGCTCGGCTCCGATGCCAGGCCCGAAATCGAAACTCCCGGCGGTGCTCGCGCTAGTCGCGTCGCTGCTCGGCTTGCTGTTCGCGTCCAACTCGACGCTCGACTACGCCAAGCACCTGGATCGGCGGCTGCACGACGTGCATTGCAGCTTTATCCCCGGTGCGCCTGCGACCTCGGAAGCTGAGGCATGCCGCGTGGCGATGTACAGCCCGTACTCGGCGTTGTTCAAGGAGCACTATTGGGGCGGCATTCCGATCTCCTTATTCGCCCTGGGCGCCTTCGCGTTCTACGCTGCCTTTGCGGTGTACCTGCTCGCTGCCGGTTCGCGCGCTCCGAAGCGGGCATGGGCCTTTTACGGCGCGGCCAGCTTCGTGCCGTTGCTCGCTTCGCTGATCATGTTCACCATTTCGGTGACCAAGCTCGGCACGGTCTGCAAAACGTGCGCGGGCATTTACATCTCGTCCGTGCTCTTGGCGATCGCTGGCGTGCTCGGTGCGTTGGCCAGCAAGCAAGAAGCGCCCGGAGAGCCGCGGCTGATCGCCGGTCCCATCTTGCCGCTCATTTGGCTGGTTTCGCTAGGCGTGGTCTCGCTGATCCCTGCGCTGGTTTACGCCTCCAGCGCGCCGGACGAACGCCCGTACCTGAGCAAGTGCGGCCAGCTGAAGGTCGCCAAGATCAAGAACGATGAGTTCGTGAAAATTGCCACGACTCGCCCGCTGCAGGCCACGCTCTTGTTCGAGGACCCGCTATGCCCCACGTGCAAAGCGTTCCACGAACGCCTCGTGGGTGAGAACGTGATTGAGAAGCTAGACATCAACCTGGCGCTCTTCCCCCTCGACAATGACTGCAACTGGATGCTGGATTCCGCGTTGCACCCGGGCGCGTGTATCGTTTCGAAAGCCGTGCTTTGCGGCGGCAGTCAAGCGCGCCAAGTGCTGGAGTGGGCGTTCGAGGAGCAGGAATACCTTACTCGCGCTGGCAAACAGGGCAAAGACACGCTGCGCGCCGCGATCAAGCAAAAGTGGGGCGACACCATGCTCAGCTGCGTGGATGATCGCAAAACGGACACCCGCTTGAACAACCACCTGCATTTCGCGTCCGATAACAATATCCCCGTTTCTACGCCGCAAATGTACCTGGGCAGTCGCCGCGTCTGTGACGAAGATACGGATTTGGGTCTGCGTTTCACGCTGGGTCAGCTGGCCCCGGAGGTGCTCAAGTGAACCAACCAACACAACCCATGGCTCCCCGTCCTGGCGGAGCTGAGGTGAGCGCAGCTTCCCAGATGCCCATCGCGGCGGCCGCTGGTCTCGGCGCAGGCGCGCTGTTCGTGCTCGGTACGGCCATTGCCGTTCGCATGTGGGTCGCGGGTGCCGCGCAGCGCCTGACCACGCCCGAGGCAGAGAAGCCACAGGTGGCGATCGCCGACCAATCGGAGGTTTCTTACTGCACGCCGCAATTCAAGCAGGTGTTGGAGCGCGTGCTTCACTCCTGCGGCCTGGTTGAGGGTGAATCGCGCCGCGGTTGCCAACCGGCAGACGTGAAAACATTCGCCTCCATCAGCGATGAGGATTTCAACGCCTTGTTTACGCCGCTGAAGGATCGCGGCGCCGTGATCATGTTCGATGAGGGCGAAGACAAGCTGGACGAGAAAGCGCTCAAGCTGGTCGAGGACAAGTGGTTCGCGCGCAAAGGCGCGCGCTATTTCTTCGTGGTGGCCCGCGCGTCGAAAACGGGCAGCCCGGCCAAGAACACCGCGCTCTCGCACCGTCGCGCCAACTCCGTCATGATCCACCTGAAAGAGGTAGCGAACGACCCGGACATCGAGCAAAAGGTCGGGCTGCTGTGGCTCGGTAACGAGTTCGCGCAACTCTCGAAGCAATATTGCAGCTGGCCTAACTCACGCGGTGACCTCAAATGCGACGAAGAAGCCATCAACCGGAGTGCGTTCGTGTCATGGGTCGATTGTCGTCTGTGAGTGCTTCATCCGTAACCTTGGTGGGCGCGTTCGCGGTGCTGGCGTTGGCCGCCTGCGATACCGTGTCCGAGAAGGACGCGCCGATGGCGACCAACGAGCGCAGCCAGGCCATCACGCAGAAGGGGCCGCTGCCCGTGAGCTCACCCGCGCCAGTGACCATCCCCGTGGCGACGACCCAAGCCAGCGCCGCCAAGAAGCCACGCACGTTGTGCGGCGGTAAGCAGGACGAATCGCACTATTTCCCGAAGAAGAAGCTGTCTCGCGCCGCGGGCAAAACTGCTCCCCCGCTGCCCGAGTCACCCTTGGTCGGCTCCGGCAAATGGACGTGGGTGAACTTCTGGGCTGCCTGGTGCGCGCCCTGTAAGGAAGAAATTCCGCGCTTGCTCGGCTTCGAGAAAAAGCTCGGCGCGGGCGGCGCGGCGTTCCGGCTCTCCTTCGTGTCTTTGGACGACGACGAGCGGCAGCTGAATGATTTCCTGGACACCCAGCCTGCCGCCGGTTTGCACGCCAGCTATTGGCTCAAAGAAGGCAACGAGCGGGAGGATTGGTTGAAGGCAGCCGGCCTCAGCCCAGACTCGCCGTTGCCGTTCCACATTTTGGTCGACCCCAAGGGCAAGATCCGCTGCGCGATCCAAGGCGCCGTGGAAGATGGGGATTTTACGGAAATTTCGAGTCTGGTCGCTGCGCGCTGAGCCCGCTGCCGCGCGCCACAGCGCGACGCGCGGGCCGTGCACCTGGAACTCGTCCCACATTCCTGGAAATTCGTCCCACATTCCTGGTAGCGGTTTCATGCGACGTAAAGTTGCCTTACGCTCGTCCGCAAATGGCCCACCGCACCGATATCGCAGAAGTCGCAAAGCACGCCAAAGTCTCCAAGAGCACCGTGTCGCGCGTCATCAACGGCGGCTACGCCAGTGCGGAGGTCAAAGCGCGCGTCGCCAAAGTAATCGCCAAGCTCGGGTACACTCCCTGGACTACAGCGCGGAATTTCTCTCTCGGTCGTGCCGGCTGCTTCGGTCTGGTCATGGAAAACAGCCAGAGCGAGTGGATCACTCAGATCTTGGGCGGGATCGAGGAAGAGCTGACTGCCAAGCACATCTCACTGCTCGTCGGCAGCCTGGTGCTCAAAGGCACGTATGACGCCACGACGGTGCTCTCCTGGGTGCGCGAGCGCCGGGTCGACGGGCTCATTTTCGCGCGCCCGGGTCGGCGCGAACGCGCGGTAGTGGAAGCGGCGCGCAAAGCAAAGGTCTCGCTCGCGCTGATTACGCCGGATGAAAGTTTCAAATCCGGCGCGGTGCTTCGCAGCAACAACGTGGATGCCGGCCGGGAAATCGCAGACCACCTATACGACCTCGGGCATCGTCGCATCGCGTTCGTGGGCGGCCCGAAGGAATCACTGGATAGCCAGCAGCGCTTCGAAGGCCTGGAAACTGGGCTGATTGCGCGCAAAGTGAAGCTCCTGCCCAGCAATGTGGTTTTTGCGCAGCGCTACCATATCGAAGAGGGCAAGGCCTACGCGGAGAAGTGGTTGAAGATGGCGCCGAGCCGCGCGCCGACGGCCGTGGTGCTCGCCAACGACATCATGGCGCTCGGCTTCATGCGCACGCTGCAGGCGCAAAATGTCGGCGTTCCCAAGGACGTCTCCGTCGTCGGCTTCGACGACATTCCAGCGGCAACATTGGTGTGGCCGGGCCTCACCACCGTGCGCCAACAAATGCGTACCATGGGCGCTGCGGCGTGCCGCACGTTGCTCACGGCGTTGTTGGAGGAGCAACCCGAGCGCTCGTCGCTGGAGTTCCCGATGGATTTGATCGTGCGTCAGAGCACCGGTCCCGCGCCGAGCCGCTCGGTCGGATCGTGAGCGCGCCGTTCTCCGGGCCGACGTTGGAGCTGCCAGCGCAGCTCAAGCGCGGGCTGCAGGCCGGTCACCCATGGGTGTACCGGGACCACGTTCCGCGCGGTTTTCAAGCCGCATCCGGGAGTTGGGTCCGGGTGCGCTGCGGCGCTTACTCCGCGTTCGCGTTATGGGATGAGAGCTCGAAAATTGCGCTGCGCTTATTCTCCGAGTCGGTCGTTCCGGACGCCGCGTGGGTCGAACAGCGCATCGCGACAGCGCTCGAGCTGCGCCGCTCGTTGCTCGACGGGCAGACCTCCGCCTATCGGCTGCTGTACGGTGAGGGCGATGGCATTCCCGGTTTGACGGTCGACATTTACGGTGCGTTCGCCGTCATCGTCACCTACGCAGATTCGCTGGAGGTCGTGGTGCCTTGGGTGGTGCGCGCGTTGGTCGAGCTGCTTAAGCCCCATGGCGTCCTGCGCCGCGCGCGTGTGCGCGACGGCGAGGCGCCGCGGCTGGAGCTGCTACACGGCCGTTTGCCGCCGCGCGAGCTAATCATCTCTGAGCACGGCCTGCGCATGCAGGTCGATTTGTTCCTGGGCCAGAAGACCGGCTTGTTCCTGGATCATCGAGAGAATCGCCGTTTTCTCGGTAATTTGTGCGCCAACAAGCGCGTGCTCAATCTCTTTTCCTACACCGGCGCGTTCTCGCTGTACGCCGCCCGAGCCGGCGCGCGTAGCGTAACCAGCGTCGATATCTCGCAACCCGCCGCGCTCGCGGCCCGCGCCAACTTCGCTCTCAACGGCATCGATCCGGACCAGCACGAATTCCTGTCCGAAGACGTGTTCGAATTCCTCCAGCGTACGCGCCAAGGTGGCGTCAGCTATGACGTCGTGATCTGCGACCCGCCGAGCTTCGCCAACTCCCGCGACCAGCAAAAGAATGCGCTACGCGCCTACGTGAGCGTCAATAGCTCCGGCCTGCGCGTTTTAGAGCCACGCGGCATCTATGCCGCCGCCAGTTGCACGGCTCAAGTCAGCCCGGATTCGTTCCGCGCTGTGTTGGCCGAAGCCGCCGTAAACGCCAAACGTCGCCTGCAAATCTTCCACGACGCGGCCCACGCCCCCGACCACCCGATCTTCGTCGGCCACCCCGAGGGCCGCTACCTGAAGTTCGTCGTCGCCCGCGCGCTGCCCATCGCCTAGCGGCGCGCACGCGCACCGCCAAACCGGCTTTGCGGTCCGTGCGCTGCCGTCAAAGGCAAGGCACACAACGCTGCGCGGGGTGCGTCGCCGGATCGCGATCGCTCAACCTCAGCGCTCAACCTCAGCGCTCAGCGCCGCGATCCCGCCGCGATCCGCCGCGAACACCGCAAGGGCGGCCGGCCAGCGCGTGCCGGTGTGGCGGAGGTTGGACTCCCAACGTCGAATTCGAGTTTCTTGGGCCTGCGCGGCCTTCTCTTTCGGCGCTTTGGCGGAGGTTTTAGGGCGCTCAGGCCCAGGCGCGGCGGGTGTCGTTGAAGTTCGAGACTAAGTCATGCGCGCCGCTTTGGCGCGCTACGACGATGGCTTGCTCGATATAATCGATAGCTTCTGTTTCACGGCGACGACCGTGCGCCACGTGCGCGAGCGCAGAAAGTACGCGCGCGCGATCCGTGCCGCTTGGCCCGGCGACGTCCAGCGCTTCGCGCAGCACGCCCTCGGCGTCCGCGAAGTTGCCGGCGCGCGTTAGGGACGCGCCGAGCTTGCGGCCGAAGATCAGCACGGCGCGCAACGGGTCATCCAGCTCACCACGTGAGATCTCTTGGCGAGCAATCTCGAGCCCGCGGCGCAACGCCAACACCTCTGTGGCCGCATCACCTCGCGCGGTGGCGCGGTCTGCCACTTGCTCCAAGAGCAGGAGTGCCTGGAACGAGTCACCCGCGTAGTAAGCGTGCTGTGCGCGCGCTTCAATCGGGGCGCCGATGCCTTCACAAGCGCGTAGCGCCTTCGCATGCAGCTCCTTGCGCGCCGTGGCCGGAATGCCGGACAGCACGATTTCACGCAGCAGCGGGTGGGAAGTGGAAACACGGCCGGCTTCGAGCTCGATCATGCCGGCGCGTTGCAGTTCACTCAGCATGCCCTCCAAGTTGTCGGTCTTGGGCAGCAGCTCGAGCACGGTTTCCGGCTTCATTTCATCGCCAATGACGGAAAGCGCTTGCAGGGTGCGACGTGCGTTCGGCTCCAGGGTGTCCACGCGTAGGGCGATCAAGTCTGCCAGACGGCTTGGCGGGTCACTGCCGCCGTCTTGCGAGTAACGGAGCACCTGCTCGATGTACATCGGCAGCACGCCCTTACCGTCTTCACTCACCGAGCGGAGCCCATTGCGCCCCGGGCGCAGCAGGCGCGATACGGCCGGCGGCGGCAGCCCGCCGAGAATGCGCGCAGCGGCGTCTGCACCCCAGCCGACTTCGAAGCCCGGGATATGCGTCGCAATCAACAACGCGGCGCACGCAGGTGGCTCACCCACGACGTCCGCGAAAGCGTTCCGGCTCGGGCCATCCACGCGATAGATATCGTCAATTGCCAAGATCACGCGCTGCTTGCCGGCTCGCTTCGCCGCGGAGAGCAACGCCCAGCGTAACGCTTCGGCCAATGAATGCCGACGCTCCGCCGGCGAACGCACGTCGTTGCGCGTGGGAGCACCGGAGAACACTTCATCCAAGCCGGCGTGTGCCTCCGGCGCGGCCCCGTCGAAACGACGATCGTCAATGGCATCCGGGCCAAGCTGCGACAGCTTACGAATCGCCTCGCGCAGGGCATAATAGGCGACCTCTGCGTAGAACGGATCGGGGCCAGTGAGCACGGTGAGATCGCCTTCCGCCCGGGCGCGCCCCAAGAGCTCACGCAGTAAGCGCGATTTGCCCGCGCCCGGCTCGCCCACTATGCGCGCGCCCACCAAGCTTTGGCGCACACGTTGCCGGCGATCCTCCAGCCAATTCAGATCTTCCTCGCGGGCCACGAGCGGCAGTGGCAGCTGCGGGAGCGTGGGGTTTTCCGGGATGCCGCTGCGCAGCGGCAAGCGCGCGCCGCATTCCAAGCAGAACTTGGCCATCGGCACCACGGACTGACACGACCCGCAAGTGACGCTGCCGAGCAGGGAACCTGGCGGAAGCGAAAGGCGCTGCTCGGGGCGCACGCTTTCGGCCATGATCAACGCGCTCTTCAGCGCTTCGGAAAACTCGGCCGCGTCCTGATAACGCTGCTTGGCGTCCTTGGCCAACGCCTTCAGCACGACATCCACCAGCGGGTCTGGGATGCGACGCTCTGGCGCTACCTGCCGTGGATCGGGCACGGGGATCGTGAGGTGCATCATCACGACCTGCGTTGGGCTATCTGCCTCGAAGGGCAGGCGACCGGTGAGCAGCTGGAAAAGCACGACGCCCATCGAATACAAGTCGCTGCGCCCGTCGATCGCATCGCCGCGACCCTGCTCGGGCGCCATGTAATCCGGCGTGCCGCACACGATGCCCGGGCTGGTCACGCTGGGGTGCTGCGCGTCCGCGCGCAGCTTCGCCAGGCCGAAATCCACCACTTTGACGAAGTCACCGCCGCGGCGCAGCGGCTCAAGGATGATGTTTTCGGGTTTCAAATCCCGGTGCACGATGCCCAGATCGTGCGCTTCACTCAGTGCCGCCAGGGTTTGGCGGAGTACCTCCACGATGCGGGCGAACGGCAGCGGCCCTTCCTCGTAGGCAACGCGCGCGAGATCCTTGCCGCGCAGGAACTCCATCACCAAGTACGGCTGCCCGTCGTCGGTGCGGCCGAAGTCGAACACAGCGACCGAGTTCGGGTGATTGAGCTGGCTGGCCGCGCGCGCTTCGGTCATGAAGCGCAGCGCCGAATTTTCGTCCGACAGCAAGTGCGGATGAATGATCTTCACCGCCACGGTGCGGCCGAGCGCCGCCTGCTCCGCGCGATACACCCGGCCCATGCCGCCGACGCTGATCAGATCAAGAATGTAGTAGCCGCCAGGAAGAGACTTGCCGACGAACTTATCGTCCGTGGCCGAGCCCATGGTGCCGACAGGGAAGCCACACGCCGGGCAATACTGATGCTCGGCGTTACAGGTGGACCCACAGTGCGGGCAGATTCGACTAGACGCTTGAGCTGACGCTGACAACCAATGACTCCGGAGGTGCTGGCTCGTGCTGCCCGCTGCCCGGCCGAATGTTGGACAACGCCGTCATTGTAAGCCAGCAGCCGACCCGTAAACCAGCATTTGTCCCACTCGGCGGCCTTGCCCAGCGCGGATTCCTCCGCGCCGCTCCTCCGGCCGATGGCGCTCGGCTGGTGGCGAACATTCGGGCGCTGCGGCTCGGGCGCCTCGCGGGCAAAATCGGCGGGTTCGGGGGTTAGGTGAATTCGCGGCGAAAGCCCTGGGGTGCGAGGAGCCCCGACCTTGGACCTGCCTCAAGCGGCGCGAGAAGTTGCGCGATTTCCCCGCGGCTGGGCTAAGATTTGCGCAGATGGTTCCCGCACGCGTCCGGTTGGGCGATCTCTTGGTCGAAGCCCAGATCGTCAGCCGTGTCCAGCTCGAGGAGATCCTGATCGCGCAAAAACGGGATGGCCGGCGCATCGGTACCCTGCTCGTGGAAGGCGGGCTGGTGACAGAGACGCAGGTCACGCAAATCCTCAGCCAACAACTGAGCGTGCCCTGGGTTTCGCTTTATCACATCGATTTTTCACGCCAGCTCTTGAACCTCGTGTCGCACGAGCTGGCCGAGAAACACTGCCTGGTGCCGATCTTCGTGCGCCGGGTGCGTGGGCTCGGCGAAACCCTGTACGTTGCCATGGATGACCCGAGCGACGAAGCCGCACAACGTGACGTTGGGCAGTGGGCTGGGCTGCCGGTGCGCGCGATGATCGCACCGCCCACCGACATTCGCTCCGCGATTCGCGTTTATTACGGCGTCGGCAAAGATACCGCGTCGCTTTCGGAGGCGGTGGCCGAAGTTGACGCGGAACGCGCCGCCGGCGGGCGCACGCAAAAGAGCGCGTCGCCCCCGTTCGAATCAGAGCCGCCATCGAGCGAACGCACGCCGATTCCCGGTACCTTGCACGTGGTCAAGCCGCAGGACGCGCCGCCAATCACGGTCGCTTCCGAGCGGGCGCTGCGAGCCGCGGCACCCGTATCGATGCCGGTGGAGGAGTCGCGTCCGCCGTCGGAACCGCCGGATTCCGGACCCCAGATCGAAGCGCGTGAAATTTCGATGCCCGCGCCGAAGAGGGGCGGAGCTCGCATGGTGACCCTCACGTTGCTGGATGGCACCAAGGTGAACCTGCCGGCGCGTGAAACGGCGGCGGAGCGCCGCGTGCAGCGCGCGCCCTCTTCTGCGCCGCCTCCCGCAGGTGACGGCGCCGAGCTGACCGCGCGTGATCTGATCGCAGCCCTGCGCGCCGTTTCGCACGGCGCAGACGCCACCGAAATTCTCGGTAACGACGTGCACTGGGAGGCGCTGTTCTCCGCACTGCTTTCGCTGCTTCTGAAGAAGCACCTGATCGCCGATTGGGAGTTCGTCGAAGAGTACAAAAAGGTGTAGCCGCGACGACCGGGGTCTTAGCGTTTCAGCTCGTTGCGTTGCGCTGCGACCCAAGGCGAAAGCCCGGAAGCCCGTGCTGGGCTCACATTGGCGGTCTTCAGCGCGCGCTCGTGCGCAGCCACCGCGGCCGCTGCCGCAAGCAGGCGCCGGGTGTCGGCGTCCATGCTGGGCTCGCTGAGTAGCTCGCTCAGCTTGGCGCTGACGAAGCCGATATCGTAAACACCCGCGGCAAAGTCGGGGTGCGTGATCACTCGTCCCAAGAAGGCCAAATTGCAGCGTATTCCGCCGATCGCAAAGTCGCCGATGGCCCGCCGCATGCGCGCCAGGGCCTGCGTGCGATTTTCCCCCCAAACGGCGAGCTTTGCTAGCAAGGGGTCATAGTTGGCGCTCACCTGCGCGCCTTCGAAGATGCCCGAGTCAACGCGCACGAAAGGACCGCTCGCGGGGCGGAGCACGGAAATCCTTCCAGGGCTGGGCAGGAAGCCCGCGGCCGGGTCCTCGGCATATAGCCGTACCTCGATGGCCGCGCCGCGGCGCATCACCTGTTCGAAGCCGAGCGGCTTGCCTTCGGCGACCCGGACCATTTCCTTCACCAGATCTAAGCCCGTGATGAGCTCGGTGATCGGGTGTTCGACCTGCAAACGCGTGTTCATTTCCAGGAAGTAGAAAGCGCCATCCGGGGCGAGCAGAAACTCGAACGTGCCGGCGGAAAAATAGCCAATCGCGCTCGCCCCGCGCACTGCAACCTCGCCCATCTTCTGAAGTACTTCGGCAGTCAGCACTGGGCACGGCGTTTCTTCGACGATCTTCTGATGGCGGCGCTGGATGGAGCAGTCGCGTTCGAACAAATGCACGACGCGACCGTGTTGGTCGCCCAGGACCTGGATCTCCACGTGGCGTGCGTTCGCGATTGCTTTCTCGATGTACACCTCCGCGCTGCCAAAGGCATTTTTCGCTTCGCTGCGCGTTCGTTCGAGCGCCTGCTCGAGGTCGGCCTCGCTGTGCACTAGCCGCATGCCCTTGCCGCCGCCGCCGTCAGTGGCTTTGACCAGCACGGGGTAGCCGACGCGCGCCGCGGTGGCGCTTGCCTCCAACGAGGTGCGCGCGTCGCCGCCGGGGATGATGGGCACGCCCGAGGCCTCCATCAACGCACGGGCACGTTGCTTCGAGCCCATGGCCCGGATGGCGCTCGGCGGCGGGCCGATGAAACAGAGCTCGGCCCTGACACAGGCGGCGGCGAAGTCCGCATTCTCAGACAAGAAGCCGTAACCTGGGTGAACCGCGTCGCAGCCCGCGGCGAGCGCGATCCGGATCAGTTCTTCTGCGTCGAGGTACCCGAGCGGCGAGCGCAGCTCCAGCGCGCGGTCGGCGCTGCGCACGTGCAATGCGAAGCGATCTTCAGGCGTGTACACGGCGACCGCGTCGATGCCGAGCTCACGCAGCGTGCGCGCGACACGCACCGATATCTCACCGCGGTTTGCAATTAGGACGCGCTGAATCACCGCCGCCCAGCATGCCCGAAAGCGGGCTCTCCCGCGAGGCTCTGCGGGCCGAGCTCAGCCGTGGCGCAGAAAGCTACGGCTGCTTTGGGGCGCTTCTTCGGGTGCTTGTTCCAAATAATTGCCGGGACCTAGCGTGCGCACGAAGCGTGCCGGCACTCCCGCAACCATGGTGTTGTCGGGCACGTCGCGCGTGACCACAGAACCTGCGCCGACGACCGAGCCGGCACCAATGCGCACTCCGGGTAGTACGACGACCCGTGACGCGAGCCACGCGCCATCACCAATCTCAATTTGCCCGTACTTGCGTGGACCCGAGCGCATGTCCTCGGAGCCCACGTCATGATCCACCGTGAGCAAAGAGACGTCGTGCCCGATGCGCACGCGGTCCCCGATGCGAATCGGAGCGCCAATGTCGGCGTGGAGCGCGCCGCTGATCAACGTAAAGGTTCCGATCGAGAAATCACGGCACGGGTTGCCGCTGCCGGTGATGCGCAACGGGCCCTGCACTAGCGAGCTCGGTCCGATTTGCATACCAGCGGCGCGCAGCATTGCAGTGCGCGTACGGCTAAAGGCCTGCGCTGGGAGCCCGACCGCGAGATCCGCAAACACGCGGCGCGAGGTGATCGGTTCGACCTCCTCCTTGGCGACTTGCATCAGGTGCGGCCAGAAGCGTTTTTCGTGATCCAATTGCTGCTCCATCGTGCGTGCCCCGCGGCTGCAAGTTGCCTGCCAGCGGTCAGCCTCGCTAGCGTACACCGGGACGCGGCAGCCCGCGCGGAGAATGTGCGCTCGCGTAAAGCTAGCGCCGACCCACACTGTGGCGATTCGTCGCAATCGGCCCATCTCGCCGCGCCGTAGTCGCCGCAGTTGACGGTTTTCGACATGCGGATCGACGGTTGTTTCCTGGAAACTGGAATCGGTTCCAGGTTTTGCAGGCCAAGGAATGGACCCTGCAAAACGCGGCGTGTCGCTGGATCGGCACTCGCAAAGTCGGTCGCGTGCCACCAACGGAGTCAGTGAGATGCCGCGCGTAGGCGCCGGGTGCGCCGTTCATCGCCTTCCAGAGGAACGGGAAGATTCCGAACGAAGGCGAGGGGTGCCGGGGCGCTGGGCTCGGGATCGCGTGGGATTCGAGCTCGGAAAG
This sequence comes from Pseudomonadota bacterium, assembly GCA_040005755.1. GTDB lineage: Bacteria > Myxococcota_A > Polyangia > Polyangiales > Polyangiaceae > PMG-095. Next base: position 32,867 of record JBDTYJ010000004.1, on the reverse strand, counting down.
GGGCGCTTGAAACAATTGGCGAGCCCGGCCAGCGTGGCACTGGTATACGCCGCTCGTGCGCGGGCCGGAAGAGGTCATCAGTGTAGCTGAGCTGGACCGGCGTTTGCGGCGTGCGGTCGAAGACGCGTCCGCGAAGCCCTGGGTCGAAGGGGAAGTGAGCTCACTCAAAAGGGCGCCCAGCGGGCATGTGTATTTCAGCCTCAAGGATGAGGCGGAGGACGCGATCATCGAGTGTGTGATGTATCGCTTCAATGCCATGCGCGCGCGTCGGCACTTGAACGAGGGTGCGCGGCTGCAATTGTGCGGGCAGGCGACCGTCTGGGCACCCCGCGGCCGGTTACAATTTGTGGCCAATGAGGTGCGGCCCGCCGGGCGCGGCGCGCTGCTAGAAGCGCTCGAGCAACTCAAAGAGCGGCTCGCCGCCGAGGGCCTGTTCGCCCCCGAGAAAAAGCGCGCGCTGCCGAGCGAGCCGCGCGTGGTGGGCGTTGTTACGAGTGCCGCTGGGGCCGCATTCCACGACATCGTGAGCGTCGCGTTCCGCCGCGGCGACGTAAAAATCGTGCTCGCGCCAGCCCTCGTGCAAGGTGAGGGTGCGCCGGAGAGCCTGATTCGCGCACTGGACTTGATCGAACGCTACCCAGGAATCGACGTGATCGTGATCGGGCGGGGTGGCGGCTCGGGTGAGGATTTGATGGCGTTCAACGACGAGCGCGTGGTGCGGCGCGTGGCCCGCATGCGCGTGCCGGTAGTGAGCGCCGTCGGTCATGAAGTGGATTTCTCACTCACTGACTTGGCCGCGGACGTGCGCGCGGCTACGCCGTCACAAGCGGCGGAGCTCGTTGTTCCGGAGCTTCGCTTGCGCGCGGCCGCTTGGCAACGAGCCGACACCGCGTTGCGGCGCGCCGTGCTCGGGCAACTCACGCAGATTCGTCGGAGCATCGAGCGCGCTCGCTCCCGCTTGTCGGACCCCCGCTTCACGATCGCGGAGCGTCAACAAGAGCTTGATGAGCTCGTGACACGCTTGCGGCGCCGTGCGACCGAAACGGTAGCCGCAGATCGCAGCTCGCTCGAGCGCGTGACGCGCCGCCTCTACACTCGCCACCCGCGTGCTGTGCTGGCCGGAGCGCGCGCCGATCTAGGCCCGCTAAACGTGCGCCTGGGGAGCGCGGCGCGCCGCAGCTTGGCGCGCGCCGAAGCACGCCTGGCGGACTCCGCGGTGCGCTTGCATGGGCTCTCGCCACTCACCATCCTCGGTCGTGGCTACGCGATCGCGACGCGCGCGGATGGCCGCGCGCTGCGTTCGGCGGCTGACGTCGCGGTAGGTGATGTCGTGGGCATTCGCTTGGGCCGGGGCGCAGTCCTGAGCCGCGTGCTGGAAGCTCAATTGCCGCTTGAAAGCGTGCCTCAGGCGCCGCCGCGCGGATCGGATCAGGATTCATGAAAGCCGTCACCCGCAGCCGCTTCGTGTTGATCGGGCACCCGGTGGGGCACTCAATTTCCCCCGTCATTCACCAGGCGGCATACACGGCGCTCGGGCTCTCGCATCGCTACGACTTGTGTGATTGCGCGGACGAAGCCGCGGTCGGGGCGGTGGTGGAGGGGCTGCGGCGCGGCGAGATTGCTGGTGCCAACGTGACCATCCCGTGGAAGCGCTTAGCCCTAAAATTGGCTGATTTGGTGGCGCCTTCCGCGCAGCGCGTGGGCGTGGCCAATGTACTCGCGCGCGGCGCGGACGGCGCCATCGTGGCGCACAACACCGACGTTCCGGCCTTGGTCGAAGAATTCCAACGGCTCTCCGGCAACGTGCGGCGTGCGCTCGTGATCGGTGCGGGCGGCGCGGCGCCGGCAGTCGTCGCGGCCGCCCAAGATGCCGGCGCAGATAGGGTATGGGTGACCGCGCGCAAGTTCGCGTTCGCGGAGCCCGAGAGCGCTTGGCCGCATGGCGCGGAGTTCATCGCGCAAGGGGCGTCGCTTTTGGCCTGGCCTGATACGGAAGCAAGAGCCAAAGCCCGCTTCCGCGAGCTGGCCGCGCGCATTGATTTAGTCGTGCAGTGCACCAGCGCGGGTATGCACGGCGCCGACGATGGCAAACAACTCGCCGACCTCGTGCCTTTCGAGCACGTGCCGCAGAGCGCGCTCGCTTACGACTTGATCTATAACCCGCCAAGTACGCCATTTTTGGAGCGCGCTCGCGCCTGCGGGCTCGGCGCGGAAAACGGCTTGGGCATGCTGGTCGCGCAGGCCGCGCTCGCGATCGAGCTTTGGCTATCTGTCTCTCCGCCGCGGGCGCCGCTGCTCGCCGCGGCACAAGCGGCGCTCCAGGCGCGGAGAATGGCGTGAAATCACGTGACACGAGGCGGGCGCTCGAAGGGCCGTGGCCGTTCGTCGAAACGCATGCGGATCTGCAGCCTGCGGAACACGAATGGCTGCACACCAACGGCGCGGGCGCCTACTCGATGAGCACCATCGCGATGATGCATACGCGCCGCCATCACGGGGCATTCGTTGCGGCGCTGGCTCCGCCGCTCGGGCGGTACGTGATTATCAGTCACGCGGAGACCAACATTGCGGTTGACGACGAACGCCGCGTGTATCGCCTCGCGACACACCAATTCCCCGATGTTGCGCCGACGCCAGGCTACCGGCTCCTGCAAAGCTTCGCGCAGGATCCCGTGCCGCGCTGGGTGTTTCGCCTGGGTGCGCACACGTTGGAGCGCACCATCTGCCTCGCACGGGGCAAGAACGCGCTGATCATTGGCTACACTTGGCGTGGGAAAGTGCCGGCGCGCCTCAGCATGCGCCCTTTGATGCCGCTCCGCCCCGTCGAAAAGCTGATGGTCGAGCATGGTGCGATGAACCAAGTCGTCATGCTGCGCGGGGGCTCGGTGGAGGTGCAGCCAATCGCCGAATTGCCGCCAATTGCCTTCAAATACGATGGCGTGTTCATGGGCTCGCCCGATTGGTGGCGCCGCTTCGAATATTTGGAGGATCGCCGCCTAGGCAACGCGTTCCAAGAAGATATGTGGACGCCCGGCGTGTTCGAGCTGCACCTAGAGCCACAACGCACGGTGTATCTACTGGCGGCGGTTGGCGCGTTGCCCTCCGAATCCCCAGCGGATCTCGTTGCCGAAACACGCGAGGCGCTCCTCTCGCAGGATCCGGGCCCGACTCGCTCGCTGCCCGTGCGCAAAATGTTCGTGGCTGCGGAGCAGTTCTGCGCCGACGCGGTGCCTCACCCTGTAATCCTTGCGGGTTATCCTTGGCACGCCGTGTACACGCGCGATTTGGTGATGTCGGTTGTCGGTTTGCACCTGCTGCGCGGGCGCATGGACCTAGCGCGCCGGGCATTGGCCACGGTGCTGGCCGAGCTGCGTTTTGGGTTGCTGCCCGAAACGCTGCTGATCCCGGGAGCGAAACGCGCCAAACCAGTGCCGGACGCCACGTTGCTCTTGTTCGAGGTCGCTCGAGAGCTGCGCCAGCGGTTGCCCGCCGATGATCCGTTGCTGAAGGAACAGCTCTACCCCGCATTGGTACGAGCGTTCTTGCGTGTCCGCTCTCGGCGCAAACGCTGTATTTGGCTCTCGCCTGACGGGCTCGTTGCCAACGGCTCGAGTACCGTGGCGCTGACCTGGATGGACGCTCACGTGGGGGCAGAGCTCGTGACCCCGCGGCGAGGCGTCGCGATCGAGCAGCAAGCAATGTGGAGCCGTGGCAGCGAAACCTTGGCCGCGCTGGCTCGTGAGTACGGCCACGAGCGACTCGCCGCACTCGCTGAACGCGCCATGCACCAGGCGCGCGTTTCGTTTCGCGCGCGCTTCTGGTGCCACGATACCGACTATCCTTACGACGTCGTGAGCGAGGCGCGGGATACTTCCGAGGCCTGGGCCGATCAGAGCATTCGCCCGAATGCGTTGATCGCCTTGGCCATCGACCCCGAGCTGTTCGAGCCCTGGCAAGCGCGCCGCATCTTGGATCGCGTGCAGGCCGACCTACTCACGCCGCGGGGCATCCGCAGCTTGTCGCCCAACGACAATCGCTACATCGGCAATTTTTCTGGCTCCAGTGAAGAGCGTGAATTCGCTTATCACCAGGGTAGCGCCTGGGCGTATTTACTCGGCTTCTACGTGCGCGCCTCCCTACATTTTGCACCGGAAGACCGGGATTTGCCTGATGAGTTGCGGCGTTTGGTCGAGGGCGCGATCGACGGGAACTCGCTGCTGGGCCAAATCTCCCAGCTATCGGACGGTGAGAGCCCGTATCGACCGCGCGGGTGTCCCGCGCAAGCCGCGAGCGTCGCGGAGGTCTTGCGCGCGCTCGTGAGCGAGCTGCAACAATGACTGCGCGGTCGGTCAGCGCTTGAAGCGGTAGCCCACGCCGCGCACCGTGAGCAGGCGCTCGGGCTCTGCCGGATCAGCCTCCAGTTTGGTGCGCAACTGCAGGAGAAAATTGTCGATGGTACGCAGAGTGCCGTGGTGACCTGGACCCCAAACGCGGGTCAGGATGTCTTCACGCGTGAGCACGCGCGCCGAAGCTTCGACCAAACACCAGAGCACGTCAAACTCAGTGGCGGTGAGGGCAACGAGCTCGCCGGAGCGCGTCACTTGCCGCATCGCGGAGTCAATTTCCAAGTCTCCCGCGCGTACCACGCGCTCCGGCGATTGCCGCGCGATGCCGTCACGACGTAGCACGGCTTTCACGCGCGCCAGGAGCTCGGCCAGGCTGAAGGGCTTGGTGATGTAGTCTTCAGCGCCGAGCTCCAGCCCCATCACTTTGTCCATCTCAGCGCCGCGCGCGCTGAGCATCACGACCGGGACATGGTTGCCCTGACCACGGATCGCTTTGACGACCTCGAAGCCGTTCATCTTGGGCAGCATCACATCCAGGATTACCAAATCCACATTGGCGGCTACGGCGCGAGCCAGGCCGTCTTCACCATCGACCGCGATGCTCACTTCATAGCCTTCGGCCTCCAGATTCATCTGCAGGCCGAGCGTGATGCTCGGGTCATCTTCGACCACCAGGATATGGCGCTTACCGTTACCAAGCATTGCTTTGTCCGACGCTAACGCTTCACGAGCGGCAGCACGAGCGAGAATTCACTGCCCTTGCCAGGGGTGCTGACCAGCTCGACTCGGCCATGGTGAGCTTTCATGACGTGCTTGACGATTGCGAGCCCGAGCCCGGAGCCTTCGCGCTGACGCGACAAGCGGTCATCCAAACGATAAAACTTCTGAAAAATACGCTTGTGTTCGGCGAGTGGAATGCCCGCGCCATTGTCGCGCACGGTGAGGCGCGCCTCCCGGCCGTCGGAGCTGACGAATACGTCGATCTTTACGGGGTCCCCACCGTACTTGTCGGCGTTGGTGAGCAAGTTGAACAGGGCATCGGAAATGGCGCCGTGATCCGCGCGAACGAGCAAAGGGTCAGGCGGCAGCTCGACCGTAAGCTCGATAGAGCGGCGTTGGCGAACTGTTTCGAACGCCGCGAGGCCGGTCGAAATGACCGATTTGAGATCGGTTTCCCGGAACGTGAACTCACGGCGACCGCTCTCCATGCGGCCCCAATCCAGCAGTCGATCGATCAGCTCTTGCAGGCGCGTGCTCTCGCGCGCGAGCCCCTCGATGCACTTCTGCTCGGCGACGCCGTCGCCGCGTCGAAGTTCCAGAGTTTCCGTGAACAGGCGGATGGAGGTCAGCGGTGTGCGCAGCTCGTGCGAAACTTTGGAGACGAAGTCGCTTTGCAGCAGGGACAAGTTTGCTTCACGCCGCACGAATACCCACACCAGCACCACGCCGGTGACCGCCGCTCCGCTGAGAGCCATCACCAAAATGCCCATCAATAAGTTGAGCCGCGCCTCACCCAGAAACAGCAGCACGACACCTGAGGTCAGGAGCAGTGATGACGGCACCACGACGAGCGAAACCAACAGGATCACGATCCTGCGGTAGCCGAGCGGGGTGCCTCGCGATGCCATTGTCGGTCGACTATAGCCAGAAATACGGCCACTTACCGTCACAGTTTCGTTGTGCCATGCTTCGCCCAGATGCGCCGTGCCGCGCGCCGAAGTAACATTTCGGCGCGCGAAAAAGGCGTCATGAGACGACCAGGCGATACATGAGCTACGAGGAGCGCACAGCTGAGTTCGACGACCGCGTCACACCCGCCATCGGTGAGGTGATCTCGGCCAAGTACCGCCTCGATTTTATCCTGGGCACCGGCGGGATGGGCAAGGTCTTCGGCGCCACGCACCTGGGCCTCGGCCAAAGGGTGGCCATCAAAGTGCTCACCGTGGAGTCGGACGACACGCGCCGGGAAGAGGCTCAGGAGCGCTTCCTGCGCGAGGGCCGTGCCATGGCGACGCTGGTCTCGGACCACGTGGTTCGCATTTACGACGTGGGCACGCTCGATAACGGCGCGCCGTTCATGGTCATGGAGCAACTGCAGGGCAATGACTTGGCGCACCTCCTGCAAAGGAACGGGCCGTTCGCGATCGATCTGGCCGCAGAATGCGTGCGCCAAGCCGCGGCGGGCATCGCCGCTGCGCATGCGCAAGGCATCGTGCATCGTGATCTGAAGCCTTCCAATCTGTTTCTTGCCCAAAGAAGCGACGGCTCCCCGTTGATCAAGGTGCTGGATTTTGGAATCTCCAAGAACATGCAGGTGGAGCTGGAATCGGCGGCCGGCAGCCTGACCGCGACGCGCAGCGTGCTGGGCACGCCGTTCTACATGTCGCCTGAGCAAGTGCGCGACGCGAAGAAGGTCGACTTTCGTACCGACGTTTGGTCGCTCGGCTTGATCTTGCACGAGCTGCTCTCCGGCAGCCCGGCTTTTGAGGGCACTACGCTGCCGGGCGTGTGTGCTGCCATTGTTGCTGATCCGCCGGCCGCGCTGCGCCTCAAGCGCCCAGAAGTGCCGGTGGAGCTCGAGAACATTGTGCTCAAATGTTTGGAAAAAGAGCCTACGCGCCGCTTTCAAACGGCAGCGGCCTTGATGCACGAGCTCGCCCAATGGACCGGTCGCGTGGAGGGCGGCGCGCCGCCACCGTTCAGTGACAGAACAATTCGTTCGTCACCTATGACCATGAAGCATCCGGAGTTATCGGCCCCAGCTGAAGTCCTCGGCGGAGCGTCGAGCGATACCGGCACGATGGCCAGCGCCGTGCTCTCGAAATCAGTTGCGCGCGTGATCTCGAATGCCGAAGCATCGCAGCGTCGCCGCTACGAAGACGACGGGGGGCGGCGGGCCGCGGTGGTTTCCTCGGCAACGCCGCTTTGGAAGCGCGGAGCCGCGCTGGCACTAGTCGCGCTGCTCTTGGCAGTGGTCGGCGTGGTGGTCCTCGGTAGGCGGGCCGCGCCGTCGGCCGCCAACGGTCCGGCAACATTTCAGGCGCCGAGTGACGCTCTCACCGCTGTGAGCGGTGCTCCGCGCCCTGCGGCGGTTCACGATGCCCCCATGGCCGCACTTTCCGCGGCTCCATCGGCCGCACCCGAGCCGCCCGCCAGTTCCGCGCCGAGGCCGGCGGATCGCGCGCCGACCGTGAAGCCCAAAGCACACCCAACTCAGATTGCCCCGAGCGCTTCAAGTAAGCCACCGAGCGATATTTTCATGCAGCGTTGAGCGTTGAGCCTCGAGCGAATTACAGGATAGGGTAGGCAAGTGAGGCGCCACCCGGGTTGGATAGCTCTTTTGGTCGGGGCTCTGCTGGTCACTCCGCATGCCCACGCGGATGACGTCGCGGATCAAGCCGATCTGGAGTTTGCGCTGGGCGCGGACGCCTATCAGCGTGCAGATTATCGCGTTGCGCTCGAACACTTCTTGATGTCGAACCGCTTGGTTCCGAACAAGAACGTGACCTTCAACGTGGCACGTAGCTACGAGCAGCTGAAGTCTTACCCGGAGGCGTACCGCTACTATACGGTGGCGCTCGAGGGTGAGGCTGACGCGGCGGTGCGCGGAAAGATCGAGGCTGCGCTGACTGGCATCCAGCAGTTCGTCAGCGTGCTGCGTATCAAAACCAATCCGCCGGGCGCTGTGCTGTACATCGATCGCCGTGACCTGGGCGCGCGCGGCTCGAGCCCACGAGTGCTCGGTCTGGCACCCGGCCGGTACACGGTGATCGCTGAACGCGCCGGTTACGAGCCCGCAGTGGTGGAGGTGCCCGCAACGCCAGCGGGGCAGGAGGTAGTGCTGGACCTCGCTCTCAAACCCATCTTGGGCAGCGTTGCGTTCGAAGGTGAGCCGGGCGCCCAAGTAGAGCTCCTGCGAAACACGCGTGTTCTCCAGTGTCGCGTGCCCTGCAGCTCCGACCTTCCCGTAGGGACGTATGTCGCCGTGGTGTCCAAGCTCGGCTTTCGCAATACCGAGATCCCATTCACCGTCGAGCCACATCAGCGCACCCAGGTGCGGTTTCGCTTGGATGCAGTCGTGGGCAGCGCGCTAATCAGCACGGACGAGCCGGGAGCGCTGGTGCAGGTGGACGGCCAAGCGCGCGGGTTTACCCCCGCGATCCTCACGCTGCCCGTTGGGCCGCATCAGGTTCGCCTCTCGCTCAAGGGCTTTCGTCCCGAAGAGCGGCGCGTTGACGTTCAAGCCAACAGCGAGACCCGCCTGGCGCTGGTGCTCACCGAATCGGACGAAGTCGTGGCTGCTTCGCGGGCCAGTGAGCAGGTCGAGGATGCGCCGAGCTCAGTGACGCTAGTGCCCGAGCGCGAGCTGTCCGCGTTCGCAGCCCCGACGATCGCCGAGGCGGTACGCGGGGTGCCGGGCGTGTACCTGTCCGACGACCGTAGCTACGTCACGCTTGGCATGCGCGGCGTCGGCCGGCTCGGCAGCTACGGCAATCGCATCCTGGTCACCTATGACGGGCAACCGATGAACGACAATTGGATCGGTTCGTCCTATGTCGGTTACGACGGCCTCACCGACCTCGGTGACGTGGAGCGCATCGAAGTCGTCCGCGGCCCCGGCTCGGTGCTCTACGGCACCAACGCGCTATCCGGGGTGATTAACGTCGTCAGTCGGTCGGACGCGCCACCCGGGGTGTCGGCCGGGATTTCCACGAATCAAAACGGCGTAGCGCGGGCACGCGTGCGTGGCGACCTGAAGCTTGGCAAGAACGCAGGCGGCTGGGCGTCCGTGGCCATCGCCCGTGGCAACGGCAGGGACTTTCGCTTTCCCGAGTTCGTGAGCGCCACTCCAGCAGACGTTGCGGGCGTAGCACGCCGCGTGGATGGCTTCGAATCCGGCACCTTTCGCGGGCGCGTGTACTGGAAGTTCCTGTCCGCGCAGTGGTCCGCGAATTCATACGAGAAGCATCTGCCAACGGCCGAGTTTGGGACGCTGTTTGGTGATTCGCGTGCGATGCAAACCGACCGGCGTGAGTTCATCGAGCTGCGCGCTGAGCCACGCGTTTCCGATACGGTGACCGTGCTCACCCGCCTGCATTGGAATCACTATACGTTCCGCGGCGGTTATCCGCGCGATCCCGCGCAAGGCGGGCTCGAGATCGATGCGTTCCGCGGCTCGTGGGTGGGGCTGGAGCAGCGTGTGCAGGTGACGCCGAGTCCGCGTCTGCGCCTCACTCTGGGCGGTGAAGGTCAGCTGCACTATCAGGTCGAGCAGCAGGGGCAGGATGACCGCGGCATTTTCTTGGCTGACACCGGCAGCCACGGGCGCCCATTCCAGGTCGGTGCTCTGTACGCACTCGCGGACGCCACGCTCAGCGCTCGCGCGCGCTTATCTTTGGGCGCGCGCCTGGACGCCTACTCCACCTTCGGCTCGTCTTTGAATCCTCGCGCGGCACTGATCTTGAAGCCGTACGCGGCGGGGAACACCAAGCTTGTCGTCGGCAAGGCATTCCGTGCGCCGAGCATTTACGAGCTGTATTACAACGACGATGGCAACACCCAGATCGAAAGCCCAAAGCTCGATCCCGAGTCGCTCTATTCAGCTGAAATCGAGCATAGCCACCGTTTCTCTACCAGCCTGATTGCAACCGCTGCGGTGTACGCGAACTACGCGGCTCACCTGATTTCGGCTGTCGGCAACAGCATACCCGCCGACCCGCTTCATTACGAGAATGAGGCGTCGCCCCTGCTCGTGCTCGGCGGTGAGCTCGGCTTACGTCGCGAATTTCGGCGCGGCGCGATGTTCGCCCTCAGTTACGGCGTCTCGATGGCGCGTTTCTTGGACGGCTACGGCGCGGCTGCGCTCGCCTCGTTATCCCGAGCGCCGGACAAACGCTCGGTCGAGAATGCGCCGGTACAACTGGCTTCGCTGAAAGCCGTGATTCCGATCCTGAATCGCGCGCTGAATGCCGGCTCCCGGCTCACGATCGAGGGGCCGCGTTACGACCGTTACGAGAGCGCGGCTGACCCGGCGCAGGGCAAAACGGGCTCAGCGGTGATTTGGGACCTGGTGCTCAGCGGTGAAGAACCAACCTACGGCGTGCGCTACGCGCTCGGCGTGTACAACGCGCTGGACTGGCGTTACAGCGCGCCAGTCAGCGGTGAGTTCACGCAGCGCGCGATCGAGCAAAACGGGCGCACGTTCTTAGCGAGCCTGGACGTCAAGTTCTGAGCGCGGGCAGTGGTCCAAGGTCGCAGCAGCCCCAATTGCTGGAGGGGGGCTGTTCAGGCCAAGCAAGAAAGACGCCGTTTTCCCACCCCCCGGGGCCGTGCTAAGACCCCCGCGCTTTGGACCAGAACCTCCTCCGCTCCTATTTTGCGACCGTGTACGAGTTGCCCACGGACACGGGCCTGCTTCGTGTTTCGATGGACGGGGAAATCGTCAAAGATATCCAAACCCTACCGCCTCTGTTGCGGTCCAAATTCGCGCTCCTCACGGCGTACAACCCGCGTTCCATGCTGTTGCCTCGGCGTGTGAATGACGGTCGTCATCAAGTGATGCGGGATTTGCTGATTCTAGGCTGTTTCCGCGTCGAGCACTGCGTCGGTTACGACGAAGAGCCGGAGGGCGTGTGGCGTGAGCCGGCATGGCTCGTCCACGGCATCGAGCGGGATGAAGCCGTGAATTTCGGGCGCACCTTTCGGCAGAACTGCGTCCTGTATTGCCGGGATGCCAAGCCCGAGCTGATCGTCACGGATCCGACGTGCGATGAGCTCGGCCGCACTTTCCCCGGGAACTGGCGCCTGCGCGCGTGACGGGCGGCGTGGTACGCTATACCTCGCGTGGCCCGCTCCCTAGCTACTTCTGTGCGCGACGTTTCGAGCCGCGTGGCATCGCCGTGGTTTTTTAGGTGCGCGCTCGTGCTCCCGCTGTTCCTCGCGCCGCTCGTAGCTCGCGTTTATTCCGATCGCCTGGCTGATAGTATTTCGCTCGAGCTGCTGGCAGCCATCGCCCCGGTGACCGTAGCCTACGCCAGCGCCGCGCAAGTGCCGCGTGACGAAGAGGCGATTCTCAGCGATTCTCCCGCGCTGCGCGCTGCCGTGCACGAGGCGCGCGTCCAGCGCGTTCAACCTGCCGCAGGCACTCGGGCGGCGCGCGGCATCCGCGTCTCTGCGGCTCAGGTGCTGGCGCTGGCGGCGCGGCGGGCGATGCCGCAGGCCGTGCCGGTGAAGGCCAACGCTTATCACCCAGCAGGGCTGCTGCTCCGCGGCGTGGCGGCGCTTGGTATCGGGATGCAAGACGGGGACGTGCTGACTGAAGCCGCAGGACAAAAGGCCTCGTCCGTAGCCGCGGTGATTGGCGTGGTGCTCGCCGCGCGCGCCAGGCTAAGCCCGGAGATCAGCGGGCGTTTCTATCGCGCGGGCGTTCCGTTCTCCGTCACGGTGGAGCAGCCATACCCGAAGAAAACCGTTCCGGGTTGACGAGCGCTCTCCACGCAGCAAGGTTAGGCCCCACATGCGAACCGTTCAGTGCGTCAAGCTCGGCCAAGAGTCTGAAGGCCTCGAGAAACCCCCATTCAAAGGCGAGCTCGGCCAGAAGGTGTTCGACACCGTATCCAAGACCGCCTGGCGCCAGTGGCTCGAACACTCGAAAATGCTCATCAACGAGTACCGTTTGGACGTGACCAGTGAGTCCGGTCAACGCGTATGGATGACCGAGCTAGAGAAGTTTTTCTGGGGCGACGGCGCCAGCAAGCCGCCGGATTTCGTAGCGCCGAAGGATGACGGTCACGGTCATGGTGGTCACGGTCACGGCGGTCACGGTCACGGCCACTGAGTCGCTTCGCCTGCGCGGGATTCGCCGCGCGCGCTAGCAGCTCAGGCGGGTTTGGCTGACAGAGCGCGCGGTTCTACCGAGCGCGGCGGCGGAATCGATAGCACTGCGGAGCCCGTTGCGCGAGCGACGTGCACGCAGTTGCGCCCGCCGCCCTTCGCCTCGTACAGCGCCGCATCGGCGCGAGCGACCCAGGATTTCCCGCTGTCGCCGGAAGCCAGACTGGACAGACCAACCGAAACGGTGACGGAGACCTTGCCCTTATCGGTCACGATCTCGAGCTCCTGAATCGACTGCCGCACGCGCTCCGCGCGCTGTTCAGCGTTGTGCAGCGAAGAGTCGGGAATCACCACCACGAATTCTTCCCCGCCGTAGCGGGCCACGAAGTCCTCCCGGCGCAGGAAATTCCGTACCAAGGCGTCTGCCACGCGGCGCAGCACCTCATCACCCGCGGGGTGCCCGTACGTGTCGTTGATGCGTTTGAAGTGGTCCACGTCAATCATCAAGATGCACGGGCTGGAGCTGAGCAAAAACGCAAGGTCTGCGACGCGATCCAGGTGCACGTCCAGCGCGGCGCGGTTGAAAAGTTGCGTCAGTGGATCGAGCGCGGCTTTCTCGCGCACCTCCTGCAGTTCCTCCCGTAAATCGCTGATCTTCTGGCTGAGCTCGCTCAGCACACGCTTCTGAATCTCGCTGCGCTTGGCCATCACCTCTTGCACGACGCTGACAATTCCTTCGGCCTCGTAACGAATTGCCTGGGAGTCATTGGATTGAAAAGCGCCTACCAGCTTGCCCAGCTGGGCGCCCACGCGCTCGTCGGCGGTGCGGTCCTCTGCCACCGTCGTCGTCAAACAGCGGGCGAATGTGTGTACGGCCTCGCGCAAGTTGCCCAAGCTTCTGCCGACGAACTCGCGTTCGTGTGAGCGTTGCGCGCTGAAGAAGCGACGCACTCCAACGAAGTCGCGCTTGAATGGCCTCGGGCTACCGTCCTCGCCCTGTTCGGTCTTTCCGTCACCTACCGTGATGCGTTTCGCCCAGCCTTCGCATTCGGCGCGCGTTTGTGCCGCGGGCACGTTGTCGGTGTCGAACGCGTTCTCGCCGAAAGCCTTGAGCAGGCCGGCAAGCGCATCGAGCACGGCGTCCTCTCCGTTGACCTGCGCGCGAACGGCTGAGGCTTCCGGGGGATTCGACGTCGCAGGGGCCTTTTTCCAGAACATCGTTCTCGGGCAATGAACGGTCGCCAGCCACTGATCTTCAGGCCGGCGCACCTTCCGCCCCGGAGGGCCAAGCCGGGGGCCCTGGGCCCCAATTTGCCCATATCGTTGCGGGGCACTTAGGCCACACTTCGTCAGACCGTTTGCTCCTCTGCCGACTTCGTCAGCCGGTCCCCGCAATGTTGCCCTACCCGATTCCAGACTCGCTACGCGTTTCGACGAGTCCGCCCATTGCTGAACGTCCGGGGCGCATTCTCGTGGTTGACCCGGACAGCGATCGCCGCGCCGTCGTCCGCGCGATGATCGATTCCGAAGGCTACGAAGCCATGTACCTCGTTGATGGCGACGAAGTCTTGCGCATGACCTCCGAGTACGAGCCAGATCTTATTTTGCTGGCAGTCGAGCTACCCGCCAGCAGTGGCTTGGAGTTGTGCGGGGAGCTCCGAGCAAGCGATCCGCGGCGCCATTACCCAGTGCTGCTCTTGGGCGACGATAGCGATGAGCAAAGCGTTGCGCGAGGCCTGCTCGCTGGCGCGGATGATTTCATGTCGCACCCGATTCGGCCGGTGGAGTTGCGTGCGCGTATTCGCGTGCAGCTCAGAAACAAGCGCTTTTACGACGCGCTCGAGCGCCTGCGTGACGAACGCGACAGCCTGCGTCGCGACGCTCAAATCGATCCATTGACCAACGTGCTGAACCGGCGCTCGCTCGAGCAAACCGTACGCCAGCGCTGTCAACTGCGTGAACGCTTCGGCGTGTTGTTCCTGGATCTGGATCACTTCAAACAAGTAAACGATCGCTTCGGGCATGAGAGCGGTGATCGCGTGCTGATCGCGGTCGCGAACATGATCAAAGCGGGCCTCCGGCCTGGTGATCTCGTCGGTCGTTACGGCGGGGAAGAGTTTGTCGCCATCGTTGCCGGTGCCGGGCCGGAGTCGGCGCGGCTCGTCGCGGAGCGCCTGCGCCAAGCGGTAGAAGAGATGCACCCGTCCTCACCTGGCCCGAGCCGAGTGACGGTCAGCATCGGTTGTACGGTGTTCGATCCCCGTCAGCTGGAAGAAACCCCGCAAGAGTTGGTGCACCGCGCGGATTTGGCGCTGTACGCTGCCAAGCGCAACGGGCGCAATTGTGTGGTGATGGTTCCACCGGGCGAGCGCCTGCCCGAGTTGGAGGTCAGAGAATCTCTGCATCCACCGCGGGCGCCGCTGGCTGCTTCTCCTGAGGCTTCCCTGCTGATGGGTTGGGAAAGGCGGTCGGGATGAGCAACAGCTTCCTGCAGTTCATGCCCAGTCAGGCGCCCGAGGCGGACCCTGCGGCGGCACACGTCATGCCCGTGATGGTCACCGCCGAGCCAACGCCGGAGATGTCCGAGACCGAGCGTGAGTTGGTCAAGCGCTTGCGTACCGGTCGCGCCGCGCTACCCGTCTTGCCACAAGTTGCCGAAGCTGCGTTGCGCTTGGCAAATGACCCCGATGCGCGCATCGGCGATCTTGCGGAATTGGTCGATACCGACCCCCCGATCGCGGCGCGCTTCATGTCTGTCGCCAATAGCGTCGCGTATTGGCGCGGGCTCCTGACTTCTTCCACGCAATCAGCGATCGTGCGGCTGGGCCTGGCAAACACGCGCGACCTGTTATTCCAGGTAGTCTATGCCGCATCCTCAGGCGGTCTCAAGCGTTACCAGATGCAAGTCGCACGCTCATTCAAACGCAGCGTGGTCGCGGCAGTTGCCGCACGCATCGCCGCGCGCGAGCTCGAGCTGATTACGGATTACGACTACATGAGCGGCTTGCTCCACGACATCGGAGAAGCCCGCATTTACCGCATCTTGGATGCGCTCCCCAACCCCAACAACCCCAAGCTCATCGCCGAGCTCGTGCAGCGATACCACACCGCCGCCGGCGCCGAAGTCGCCATGGCCTGGAAGCTACCGACCGAAATCGTCGATGCTTGCGCCGCCCACCACGACCCAAAAGCCATTGGCGTGCCCCACGTTCGCCTCGTCATGATCGCCGACGCCGTGTGCGATGCCCTCGAAGGCGGCCGCTCCCCCAAACTCGATCGCTTCGAGTACCTCCTCGTTGACGTGAGCATCGCGCGCAAAATCATCGACGAGACGAAGAGGGCCGCCGCGATGAGCATGCGGCCGTAAACACCGCGGCCACACTCACCATTGTGCGAGTGTTGGGGCAGGGGGGTCGCCTCGCGGGTGCTCCCTTGCGCAAGTGCGACACGGCGTTGGGCATGCACCCGATTTCCGTGCGCTGCGCGCTGCGCGCTGTGCGCCAGGCACAGGGCTCAGCTGCGAGGTGCGTCGCTGGACTCCGGGCGCCCATTCACACACACGCTGAAACCGCGGCGCCGCGGGTTCAGCGTATGTGGATTCGCGTTCAGGCCAGGCGCAAATCCCGCGAATTGAAGCCCATTAAGTAGAGCAGCGTGTCGAGCCGCTCGTGATGGTTGAGGCTCATGCTGGCTACGGCTTGCAGCTTGGGCTTGGCGCGGAAGGCAATGCCGAGGCCGGCGGTTTGGAGCATGAAGATGTCGTTGGCGCCGTCGCCGATGGCTACGGTTTGCTCGAGCCGGCACGTGTAGACTTGCGCCATGTCTTTCAGGATTTGAGCTTTGCGCTCGCTGTCGACGATGGTGCCGCGAACTTTTCCGGTGAGCTTGCCGTCGGCGACTTCGAGCTCGTTCGCGAACGCGAAGTCGAGACCGAAGCGAGCTTTGAGCTCGTCCACAAAGAACGTGAAGCCGCCACTCACTAGGCCGACCCGGAAGCCCAGGCTGTGCAAGATTTTCACGAAGCGATCGGCGCCGGGCGTGAGCTCGAAGCGCTCGATCAGTGACTGCGCTTTTTCGAACGGCAGCCCTTCGAGCAACTTCACGCGCTCGGCGAGTGCTTGTTTGAAGTCGATTTCGCCGCGCATGGCACGCGCGGTAATGCCCGCAACTTGTTCGCCGCAGCCCGCGAGCTCGGCCAGCTCATCGATGAATTCCCCCTTCACGAAGGTCGAATCCACGTCCATACAAACCAGGCGCTTGCTGCGGCGGAACATGTCGTCGCGCTGCACGGCGAGGTCCACGCCGAGTTCCATGCCCAGGCGCAGTAAGCTGCCGCGCAAATCCCCCAGCTCCGTCGCGCTGAGCACCGCGCCGGGCGGCAAGTCCACGATTAGCTCCAAACCGTCGAGCTCGTGCTCGCTCAAGGAACGAATCTCGCGAATGTTCATGGCACGGCCGGCCATGAACTTGGTGATGGCCGCGGTCGCCACGCCGTCGCGCAATGGCCCGAGCACCGTGATGCTCAGCGAGCTTACGTCCAAGGGCGTGTCGTGGCCCGCATCACTGCGGAACGGCGTGACTTCGAAGCGCAATCCCATGTCTGCGGCGGCGAACAGCAGCTTTCGCAAGGCGTAGGAGTTGCGCGGGATATCGACGATTGCAGACAGCATCAAGTAGCCGTGCAGCACCGACTGCCCGATGTTGATGAGCTGCGCCGTTTCGTCTTCGGCGATCACTTCGGCTAAACGTGCAGTGACGCCGGGGCGGTCATTGCCAGCGATGTGCAACACCACGCGGTCTGGATGCTGAGTCGTCGTCATGAGGGCGCGTAAGCTACCCTCGACCAAGAATTTTCGCCATCGCTTCCGCGGCCCAGGGCCCGGTCCGCGCTCGGAATCCCTGCGCGCGGCGAACAGGCTTGCAGTCGCGTAGGGCGTGGCCGAAGCTGCTGGTTCCAGCGTGAGATCTCCAATGTATTCGTGTGTGGTGGCGCGATTGTCCGGGCTTCGACTGGCATTTGGGGCCGCGGCGCTGGCTATCGCGCTCTTGTGCGCGCATGGCGCCCGCGCGCAAACCCCGCCCCGTGCGTCACAAAGCTCGCTCGCCGCCCCGCCGCCGCCCCCGGTTGCTCCCTCCGGCTCCGCCCTGGCCGCGGTTACGGTCGCGCCTGCGCCCGTGCCGGCTGCATCGGCGCCAGGTGCGGCTGGTGCAATCGAGCCGCCGGCGGCTCCTGAGCCGCCTCCGGTCGCGGCGGCTGCCACGCACGCTCCTGTGGCGCCGTCAGCCGATGCCCCAGTTACCAGCAGCGCGCCGCCGCCTTCCGCGCTGCGCGCGCAAATAGCTCCCGCTCCGAGCGCCTCAGCCGGAGCTAGCGCCGGCCCCGCGGTCGCGCGCCTCGGCGATGCAGCGGTGTTCACCGTCTTCCTGGAGCGCGGCGGCAAGGCGCCCGAGGCGCGCGCTGGTGAAGCCAGCGAGGCACTGAAGCGCGCCTTCAACGCCGACAGGACCGCGCCCGTCACGCGCCGCCAAGAGGGCGACGTTATCGTGGTGCTAGCAGGCCAGATCCCGATCATTCAATTGAGTCAGGCTGACGCGACCGCCGCTGGCGAAACGTCGCTCGATGTTTACGCAGCGAGTATTTCCGGCAAAATCCACGAAGCGCTGGACGCCGAGAGCAAGCGCGCGGTCATCGCTAAGAGCATTTTCTCGGTCTCGCTCGTGGTGTTTTTCGGGCTGATCGCCTTTTACCTGATCGGCAAGCTCGGGCAATTCGCCGAAACCGCTCGGGAATTCTTGGACAACCGCCCGGACCGGGAGCTCTCGATCAAAGTTCAAAAAATCGAGGTGGTGCGTCCAGCCACGTTGCGCAGCAGCGCCGTGATGGCGCTCAGCATCGGCAAGTGGTTGGGGCAGGCGGCGATCGCCTACGCGTGGCTCGTCGTCGCCCTGTCGCTATTCGAAGCAACGCGCAACTACACGCAACGCCTGACCGGCTTCGTGCTCGGCCCGCTCTCGCAATTCATGGAGCGCTTGGCCGGCGCCCTGCCGCTGCTAGTGGTGGCCGCCATTGCGGCGCTCGCGGTGTTCGTGCTGGTGCGCTTCGTCGGCCTGTTCTTCGTCAGCGTTGCGCGCGGCGAAACGCCGTTGCCCTGGTTGCCAGCGGACCTTGCGGCGCCCACCAGCGCGCTGCTGCGCTCCGCGATCGTCGTCGCGGCGCTAGTCTTCGCTGCGCCCGTCGTGACCGGCGATCCAAACGGTGCCCTGGTGCGCGCCGGTGCCATCATTTTGATGGCGCTCGGTCTGGCCAGCACGCCGCTCTTGGCCACTAGCTTGGTGGGCGTGACCGTGCTGTTCGGGCGCCGTTTGCGCCTCGGCGAATTTGCAGAGGTGAACGGCACCGTCGCGCGTATCTCTGCCATCAATCTGCTGGAGGTGCGTTTGATTGACGCCCACCGCAGCGAGCTGCGCGTGCCGCATTTGCTGTGCTTGTTCCGCCCCTTCCGCGTACTTGGCACGCGCCCGCGCTTGAGCATCGACGTGCCCGTTTCGAGCGCTTCCCCGCAGCAAAAAGTGCGCGAGGTCTTGAGTGAAGCCGCCAAGAAGTGCGGCCACGATCCCAAGTTGGACTTGTTGCGCTTCGACGTCGACTGCGCCCTGTACCGCCTGAGCGCACTCTGCGATTCGTTGGAAGGCCGGCGCATCCTGAGCGAGACCGCATTCGAGGATCTCAGCGCTGCCGGCATCGCGCTCGGTCGCGCGCCACGCCGCGCGGTGCATGAATGAACGCCATCGCGTTCCTGCTCGGGCTGCTGGTGCTTGCGTATGTTGGCAGCATCCTGGTCGGTGGCCGAGCAATTCGCGGTTTCGGCCTAGCGTCGGGCGCCGAGTACTTGGTCCTCGGTTTCGTGCTCGGCCCGCAGGTGTTGTCGGTAGTTGGTCGCTCGATCGTCGAAAGCTTTCAGCCGATTCTACTCGTTGGCGTCAGCTGGCTCGGGCTATTGCTGGGGGTTAGTTACTTGCGTGTCGGTCAGCGAGTGGTGCCAGTGCGGCGCGTCCTACTCGGCATCCTGCTGTCGGCCGGCGTCAGCGCGTGCGTGTCAGCGGCGGTATTCTTCGGCGCTTCGAGTTTCTCCTCCCTACCGCGCGTCGAGGTGATCGCGTTCGCCGCCGTGGCTGGCATCGTGTGCTCCGAAACCACTCGGCATAGTGTGCGCTGGGTGGTGGAGCGGCATGGCGCAAAGGGGCCACTCGCCGATCTCGCGGCAGATACATCGCGGGCCAGCGCGCTGTTTGCGGCGCTTTCCCTGTCCATCGTGAATGCCTGGCTGCCAGGCGCAGCGTTGCCCGCTTTTTCCGTGCTGGGCCGGGTCTGTGTGTCGCTCGGCTTGGGCGTTGTTCTGGGGCTCACGAGCGTCCTGCTCCTGGGTCGAGAATTCCGGCGCGATGAAAGTTGGGGCATCTTGCTCGGCGCGTCGCTGCTCGCCACGGGCGCCGCGGCGAGGCTCAACTTGTCGCCGATCAGCGCCACCTTCGCCATGGGCCTGACGCTGGCGATTGTGTCGCGCCATCGTCTCGACATCAAAGCCATGATCACCCCTACCGAGAAGCCGGTGATCTTACCCGTGGTGCTCTTGGCGGGCGCTTACGTGAATGTGAAGCTCCCGACGGCGCTGCTCCTGCTGGTGGCCATCGCGCTGGTCGTGAAGCTCTGTGCGCGTGTTTCGTTTGGCGCTTTGCTCGCGGCCACCTTCCCAGCCGTTGGCAACTCCGGTTCCGAGTTCGGGCTCAGCATGCTGTCTTCGGGGGCGCTCGGGCTCTCAGTCGCGCTCGCGTTTGCTGTCCGCCACCCAGGGCAGGTGAGCGACAGCGTGCTCCTCTTGGCAGCCTTTGGCGTGCTGATTGGAGAGTGGCTCGGCCCGGCCGCCTTGCGTCGAGCGCTCACCCGAGAGGGTGAGATCAAGCCCGAGCAGCCCCCTCTGCCCCCTGCGCCCACGAACTTGGAGAGCAGCGCATGAGCGGCCATGGCAGTCCCAAGAAGACGCTCAGCACGCGCGCGATTCAGCTTCTGTCCCTGCTGGTGATATTTGGCGTGCTGTATGGCGTGACGCGGGTCGCGCCCGAGCTCGAAACGCATTTGGGCACCGTGGCAGCGATTGGCTTCATGCTCCTCGCCGGCACGTTGATGAGCGAGCTGCTCGAAACGATCGGCCTGCCTCATCTGTCCGGTTACCTCTTGGCCGGTATCGTTGGCGGCCCGCACGTGTTGCACCTCGTTGATCACCACACGGTGGGTGAGCTGTCGCCGGTCAACACGCTGGCTCTCTCGTTGATTGCGCTTGCTGGTGGCGCCGAGCTCCGCATCGAAACACTGCGCTCGGTCGCGCGTGGTTTGGCGTGGGCCACGCTGCTGCAAAGCACGGTGGTGTTGGTGTGCGTGGCCGGCGTTTTCCTGTCTATCTCCGGCTATCTGCCATTCACGCACGGGCTTGGGATAAAGCCTTTGATCGGCGTGTCTCTATTGTGGGGCGTGCTCGCCGTGAGTCGCAGCCCATCTGCCTGCATGGGCATCTTGTCCCAAACCCGCGCCAAGGGTCCAGTGGCCACCTTTTCCCTGGCATTCATCATGCTATCGGACGTCGTGGTGGTGATTCTGGTGGCTGCCATGATGATGTTGGCGCGCCCGCTGATTACCAACAGCGGCTCGGTTTCCCTCGATGATTTCACGGTCCTCGGCCACGAGATCCTCAGCAGTATTGCGGTCGGCGTCACGCTCGGCCTCGGCCTCGCGATCTATCTGCGCTTGGTGGGTCGTCAGTTACTGTTGGTGCTGCTCGCGATTGGCTTCGGCCTGAGCGACACGTTTTCATACATCGGCGTGGACTCGCTGCTCGCGTTCTTGTCAGCCGGTTTCGTCGTGACGAACTTGTCTGATCAAGGGCCCAAGCTGCTGCACTCGATCGAGCAAACCGGTAGTGTCGTCTTCGTCGTGTTTTTTGCGACCGCGGGGGCGGACCTGGACATCCCACTCCTGCGACAGATGGGCCCGGTAGCCGTTGCGCTGTGCGCGAGTCGCACACTGTTCACCATCATCGCTGGTCGCATCAGCAGCCGCGTGGCCGACGATCCGGCAATCCTCAAGCGCTGGGCTTGGTCGTCATTGGTTTCGCAGGCAGGCCTCGCGCTTGGGCTCTCACTCGTCATCGCCAAGGCTTTTCCCGGCTTTGGCCCCGGTTTCCGCTCCCTGGCCATCGCTGCGGTCGCCATCAACGAGATGATCGGTCCGGTGCTGTTCAAATTCGCGCTCGACCGTGCCGGCGAAACCGACCGTCACGAGCCTGAAGCCCGGCCGAGCCTGGCTCCGCCGCCCGCTTCGTAGGCTTTAGGCTCGAACTCGAGCGCGAGAAGCGCTCACGGAGCGGGACGGCATAGCTTGTTCATGCGCGCCCGCCTGCCGAAGTCAGTGCGAATTGCGGGTGCCTCAACCCGAGCACCTTTGCGGCGATGCTTTCGAGCTGCGCTTCGGCCTCCGGTGGCAAGTGAAGGCTCAGCGCGGCCACGTTGCTTTCGAGGTACGTCACGCGCTTGGTTCCGGGGATCGGAACGACGCTGACGCCCCACCGCTCGGCGCGCCCATGCACCCAGGAAAGCGCAACTTGCGATGCGGGCACAGCCAGCGATGCCGCGATCGCAGTCACTGTTTCCAAGAGCGCGCGGTTGTGCTCAAGGACTTCCGGCTGAAGGCGCGGTTGCTGCCTGCGCACATCGGACTCGGGCAGTGCGCTCGGCGACGGGAGTTTGCCCGTCAAAAAGCCGCGGCCGAGCGGTGAATAGGGCACGAAACCCACGCCCAACTCGCGACAAGCGGGCACCACGCTTTGCTCCACATCGCGGCTCCACAACGACCACTCCGACTGCACGGCACTGATCGGATGCACGGCGTGCGCGCGGCGCAGCTCGCTTGCGGTAACCTCCGACAAGCCCAGGTAGCGCACCTTGCCCGCCTTCACGAGCGCGGCCATCGCCCCGACCGTCTCCTCGATGGGAACGCTCAGATCGACGCGGTGCATGTAGTACAAATCGATCACGTCAATGCCTAGCCGACGGAGGCTGGCGTCGCAGGCGCTGGTGACGTAGGCGGCATCGCCGCGCACTGCGCGTGCCCCCGGCTCGGGGTTCGAGATCAGCCCGAACTTCGTCGCGAGCGTGAGCTCCGCGCGCCGCTCGCGGAGCACGCCGCACAGCAGCTGCTCGTTGACGCCGTTGCCGTAGAAGTCAGCGGTATCCCAGAAGGACACACCCAGCTCAAGCGCCCGCGCAAGCACCCGGCGGGACTCATCGTCATCGGGCGTGCCGTATCCGTGGGACATTCCCATGCAGCCCAGGCCCTGCGCTGAAACTCGTAAGCCGGCAGCGCCGAGCGCGACCTGCGGCATCCCGGAATGGTTCGCGTTCATTTAGCGAGCCTAAAGCGCCGGGCCCGCAGCAGGAGAAAAATAATGCCCAATAAAAACAGCATATTACAAATGATTCGGAATTCCACACCTTCCCTATTCGATTGGTAGAGTTATGCTCCGCGGACCCGCCAATGATCGACCCTACCGTTGCGCTCGCAGGCCTCTTCGTTGGATTCGTGGTCGGGCTCACTGGCATGGGTGGCGGGGCGCTCATGACGCCGATTCTGGTGCTGTTGTTCAAAGTTCAACCGCTGGTCGCCGTTTCGAGCGACATCGTGGCCGCCATGGTGATGAAGCCGGTGGGCGGCGGCGTGCATTGGCGGCGCGGCACGGTGAACACTCAGCTGGTCAAATGGCTGATGCTCGGCTCGGTGCCTTCCGCATTTCTGGGCGTGCTGTTGCTCAAGCTTTCGGGAACGGGCCCCGCGTTGCAGGGGCGCGTGAAGGTTGCGCTCGGTCTAGCGCTATTCGTCGTGGCTGCTGGCTTGGTCATTCGCCCGCTGCTCACGCGCGGCCGTCAGTCCGGCGATAGCCTCTTGCCGCTGCAGGTGAAGCCGCTGCAAACCGTGTTGATCGGCGTCGCGGGCGGCTTGGTCGTCGGCCTCACCTCCGTTGGCTCGGGTTCGTTGATGATGATCCTGCTCTTGGTGCTGTACCCCAAGCTCAGCTTGAAGGAGCTCGTGGGTACGGATCTGGTGCAGGCGATTCCATTGGTGGCTTCCGCTGCATTCGGGCATGTGCTGTTCGGCGACTTCAAATTGGCGCTCACCGCGTCTATCTTGGTGGGCAGCATCCCGGGCGTGTTCATGGGTGCTCAACTTTCATCGCGCGCCCCGGACAGCGTCATTCGTCCCGCGCTGATAGCGGTCTTAATCGGCTCCTCGCTCAAGTTGCTCGGTGCCAGCAATTGGGTATTGGGCATCACCCTCGCAGCGTTCGTGCTCGCCTACTTCGGCGTGCAGCGCGTCGTGCGCGCAACGTCGGAGCTGGCTTTGCCGGCCAAGTCGCAGAAAGCGGGGGCGTAGCTTCGGGTAGCTGGTTGGCGCCGCGGCGTGCAGCGGGGGGAAGGCCCCGGATTGCGAAAGCCGCCGGCAGCGCGCAGCACTGAACGAGTCACGAGGAAGCGCGCTCGAATCGCGTCCGAGTGTGCATGCAAGCAGGGCGGCGATTGCTAAGGCATCGCCGCCCATTCTTGGCTTTGCGTGAGACCTCAGCGGCTCAGAGCGACGCGAGGATATCGTTCAGCGTTTTGCTAGGGCGCAGCGCGAGATTCGCCTTCGCCTCGTCCGGCTGATAGTAACCGCCCAAGTCCACCGGTTTGCCCTGGGCAGCGGCGAGCTCTTTCACGATCGTTTCCTCCGCTGCTTTGAGCTTGAACGCGATGGGCGCAAACAGCGCCTTCAGCTCCGCGTCTTTGCTCTGCGCCGCAAGCTCTTCGGCCCAATACAGGGCCAGGTAGAAGTGGCTGCCGCGGTTGTCGATGCCGCCCACCTTGCGCGACGGGGACTTGTCGTTCTCGAGGAACTTGCCGTTCGCGGCGTCCAGCGTTTCGGCCAACACCTTGGCTTTGGCGTGCTGGAACATGATGCCGATGTGTTCGAAGGAGGCGGCCAGGGCGAAGAACTCACCGAGTGAGTCCCAACGCAGGTAGCCCTCTTCCGTGAACTGTTCGACGTGCTTCGGTGCGGAGCCGCCAGCGCCAGTCTCGAACAAACCACCACCGTTCATCAGCGGAACGATGGACAGCATTTTGGCGCTCGTGCCAACCTCGAGAATCGGGAACAAATCCGTCAGGTAATCGCGCAGGACGTTGCCCGTGACCGAGATGGTGTCTTGCCCCTCTTTGAGCCGGAGCAGGGTGAATTCACACGCCTGCGCCGGTGGCAGGACGCGAATGTCCAAGCCTTTCGTCTCGTGATCTTTGAGATACTTCTCAACCTTCAGCAAGACTTGCGCGTCGTGCGCGCGCTTGGCATCCAGCCAAAACACCGCGGGCGTTGCGCTGAGCCGCGCGCGATTGACGGCGAGCTTCACCCAATCCTGCACCGGCGCATCTTTGGTTTGGCAGGCGCGCCAGATGTCGCCTTCTTCCACCGTATGCTCGATCAGCACAGTGCCGTTGCTATCCAGCACGCGCACGCTGCCTTTGCCCGGCACCTGAAACGTCTTGTTGTGCGAGCCGTATTCTTCCGCCGCCTGCGCCATGAGGCCCACGTTTGGCACCGAGCCCATGGTGCGCGGGTCGAATGCGCCGTACTTCTTGCAGAAGTCGATGGTCGCAAGGTAAACGCCGGCGTAGCTGCTGTCCGGGATCACCGCCAGCGTGTCGCCCGTTTTACCCTGCGCGTCGTACACTTTCCCGCCGGCACGAATCAGCGCGGGCATGGAAGCGTCAACGATGACGTCACTCGGCACGTGCAGGTTGGTGATCCCGTTGTCCGAATTTACGTACGAAAGGCCTGGCCCCGCCGCGTAGGCGGCCTGAATGTCGGCCTGAATCTCGGCCTGCTCCGCCGCGGGTAAGCCTTGAATCTTACCCACCAGGTCACCGAAGCCATTATTCAGATCCACACCCAGCTTGGCGAAGGTGGCAGCGTGCTTCGCGAGCAGATCCTTGAAGAACACCTGCACCGCGCAACCAAAGATGATCGGGTCGGAGACCTTCATCATGGTGGCTTTGAGATGCAGCGAGAACAGCACGCCCTCACGCTTTGCGCGCGCAATTTGCTCGGCATAAAAGCTCATCAGTGCCGCTTTGCGCAGCACGGTGCCGTCCAAGATTTCGCCGGCCTTGAGCGGCGTTTTCTCCTTCAGAACCGTCACCTTACCGTCGGCTGCGACGAACTCGATTCTTACGTCCGTGGCAGCGGCAACAGTGACCGACTTTTCGTTCGAGAAAAAGTCATCCTGGCCCATGGTGCTCACGGTGGTCTTCGAATCTGCCGCCCACTTGCCCATGGAGTGGGGATGCTTGCGCGCGTACTCCTTGACGGCTTTGGGCGCGCGGCGGTCCGAATTGCCCTCGCGCAGCACGGGATTCACGGCCGAGCCCTTCACCTTGTCGTAGCGCGCCTTGGCGTCCTTCTCCGCGTCGTTCTTGGGCACCTCTGGATAGTTCGGCACCGCATAGCCGTGGGCTTGCAGCTCCGCGATCACTTCCTTCAACTGCGGCACGGAAGCGCTGATGTTCGGCAGCTTGATGATGTTTGCCTCGGGCTTCAACGTCAGGGCGCCCAGCTCCGAGAGCGCGTCTGGTACGCGCTGCGCCACCGGCAGCAGATCGGAGAACACGGCGAGGATACGACCGGAGAGCGAGATGTCGCGCGTCTCGACGTTGATCCCTGAATGCTTCGTGAACGCTTGCACGATCGGCAGCAGCGAATAGGTGGCGAGCGCGGGCGCCTCGTCGGTCTTGGTGTAAATGATGGTGGGCTGTGCGGGCATGATAAAGTGGCGGGATTCTGCCACCGAAAGCCGCTTAGAGGAAGGCTTCCGCGCGCGCCGAATCAGCTCAGATCGCGCGCCGCAATTTGCGCGGCGTTGTAACCGCACATGCCGTGCACACCCGCTCCGGGGTGCGCGTAGCTGGAACAGAGGTACAGGCCTTTCACCGGTGTACCGTAACGAAAGTAGGGGAAAACCGGGCGAAACAGCAGCTGTCGGTACCAAGCGTTGCTGCCGCCGCCGATGTCACCGCCGATCAGGTTCGAATTCCCCGCTTCCAAATCGGAAGGGGAGCTGGCGCGGCGATCCAAGATGAGAGTGCCAAAACCCGGAGCCAGCCCCTCGATGCGCGTCGTGATTGCATCTGCGAACGCCTCGCGTTGCTTCGCCCAGCCCCCGGGGAGATGTGACGGTACCCGCGAGTAGCAGTACAGCGTTTGCTGCCCATGCGGTGCGCGCGCGGCATCGAACGCGCTCTGCTGGCCAACCACCAGGTACGGTTCGTGGGGCAATTGGCCGGCGCGCACCTGCTTCGTGAAGCGCTGCAAATCGCTCAGACTTTCTGTGACGTGCACGACTGCGCTCTCGTGCGCGGCCTCAACCTGCCACGGCACTTTGCCAGACAGCGCGAAGTCCAGCTTGAATGTGCCAAACCCTTGCGTGAAGCGTCGCATCCGGCGCAGCAACCAGCCCGGTACATGCGCGGCTTCCAGCAGTTGCAGGTAAAGCGTGGGCGCAGCCGTGTCTGCCATGATGGCGGAGCGGGCCCGCAGCTCTTCGCCGTTTTCCAAGCGGACCGCCGTCGCGCGCCCATTGCTGACGATGATGCGCGTCACGCGCGCGCCGAGCCGGACCCGACCCCCACGCTCCTCTAGCCGGGTGATGAACGCATTCGTGAGTTGCTGCGCGCCGCCCTGCGGCACCGCATAGCCGCCGGTAGAGGCGGTCATGGCCAGCATGTAGCTTAGCCCGGCCCCAAACCAATCCTCCGGGCCCACATCCACATGCAAACCGAGGCTCGGGATCACGCGGCGCGCGGCTTCGCTGTGGAACAGCGAGCGCGAAAGGCTCGCGCCGCTGTGAACGAACGACCACGCTATTTTGAACAAGTCTCGCACGCCCATGCGCAGCGCAGGCGCAAGGGTGGGGAATGGTCCGAGCAGGGAGGCCAGCAGGCGTGACTCAGTGCGCGCGTGAAACGCGGCTAACTTGCGCCAGGCCGCGCCATCCTGTGGCGAGCCGAAGTGCGCGGCGGCAAGCTCAGGATCACGCGCGATACACGCGTAACTCCCGTCGCGCGCCGGATGACAGCTTTCGAATCGGGCGTTCTTCCAGGTGACCCCGATCGACTCCAGCCCCAGCTCCACGAATGCAGGGCTGCTCTTGCCGAATGGAAAAAAGCCCGCGCCCACGTCATGCACGAAGCCCGGTCGCGTCAGCTCTTCCGAACCGAGCGCGCCGCCGGGACGCTTTGCGTTCGCCTCGAGGACAAGCACTTTGAAGCCCTTGCGGGCCATCATGTTGGCTGCCACGAGGCCGTTGGGGCCCGAGCCAATCACAATCACGTCTGGGTCGGCCACGCTGCCGATCTTACACCGTTCGCCGGGCTGGCTGTGCCGCTTCGGTGCAGCTCGTGCGCGCGACCCGGGCCGCTGCGACGGCCGTTTTCAGGGCAGGCCACGCGCAGCGCGGCGCGGCCAAGCCGGGTCATCCGCGCGAAATGCGAACGCAAACAGCACGAAGCCTGCCCACAAACCTGCCAGTTGCTCGAGCATGACCGCGCCGCCGCGGGTTTCGAACAAGTAGCTGGATACGGGCGGACCGAGCAACATGCCCGCGGCGTAGAACGCGTTGTACAAGGACGTTCCGCGCTCGTACTCGGAGGGGTGGGCGACAACGCCTTGCAGCGCCAGGCTGACCGGGGAAATGCTCGCCAGGCTGGCACCCGCGATGAACACGGCCGCGCACATGGCTGGATAGGAATCCAACCACACGAAGCCGAGCACCATGGACATACCGATGATGCCCATGACGCGCATCAACAGCAGGTGGCCATGGCGATCCCCGAGCCTACCCGCATAGTTCGAGAACAGCAGCATCCCGCCCGCAAAATACGCGGGAATAACCATGGTTTGTGGCTGCGTGATGCCTTTTCGTTCCATCAGGTACAGCGGCAGGAACAAGACCACGCTGGCTTGGAAGTAGCCGTACGCGAAGGTGCCAAAGCAGGAGGTTTTAATGCGCCACAGCAAACCGAGGGCGGTGCTTTCCGCAGCAACCGCAGCGAGCGGGTGGTCTTCGTGAGCTTCGCGGCGAAGGTCCGGTGCTAAACGCAAGAGCACGTACAGGCTAGCGCCGGCAGCGATTACACCAGCCAAAATGAAGGCAAACGCGAGCGGCAAGAAAGCGGTGCACAGGCGCGCGGCGATCGGCCCGCCCACGTACCCACACGCAACCGCGATGGCGTACAGGCTGGTGACGAATGCTTTGTTCTGCTTGCCGGCACGGCTCAACAGAATGGTTTCCGAGCTTACCCAAACCCCGACCGAACATGCGCCGTCGAAGAAGCGCAGCGCTGCGATGCTCGCGAAGCTGTGCATGAACGGGAACGCCACGACGGCGGCCGCGTAGCCCGCGAGGGAGAACGCAAGCACATGCTTGGCAGAAAAACGCCGCACGAGCGGGCCCATTGGCAGGGAGAAAAGGACGATGCCACTCGCAAACCAAGCTGCAAGCTTACCGATCGCGAGTTTGCCGAAGCCGTGCGCGTCCAGAAACAGCGCAATCACCGAGATGGCGGTGCCATACGCCATGCCGAGCGCGAACGTGACGCGGTAGATGCGCCACACGTTGTCGTCGGGCACGCGCGCTGCGAAGCTGCGGAAGAAGGAGCCGCCTTGAGCTGGCGCCTCTCGACGCTGGGCCTCTGCAGCGTCGAGATCCGGCACGGGGTCGATGGGGGTCGGGGTTCCCAGAACCCGGTCACCCTAGGCGTGTTTCGCGTCGGTTCTCAAGCAAAACGACGCAACACCCAGTCAGGCTCGGCGAGCAGCGACTTCACCGCTCGCCGGGCCCGCACCGTTCATTCTGCGGCGACTGGCAGCGGCTCTTCAGTCGCCTTGACGAACGGCAGCACCACGGCGAGCTTGTTGCGCGCGCTTTGGAACGCACCCTTGGCGACGACCGGGCCCTGTTCCTTCGTGATTTCGAGGATTTCCTTGCTTGCTTCGCGAATCAGGCTGACCGCGCCGGTGGCCTTTTCAGGAGCCGTTTGCGCCGTTTCGCGAGCGAAGGTGCGGGCGGCGTTGAACACCGATCGCGCGCCGCGCGTCATCAGCTCCAAGCGAGACTTGCCGTACACCTCCGCCACCTCGTGCACGAGATCCGCCGAGGTGGAGGCTGCGTAGTGCCCGGACTTGTGCAACGGCGAGGCATACTTCGGGTTGTCGGCGAGGAAGCTCTTGAGTTTTTCCACGGTCAGGCCGGTGTCCGCCAGGGCCTTGTCGAACTCCACCTGGGCTGCTTGGCGCGCCTTGAACAGGTACATTTGCACGCGGCTCTGGAAGTTCACCGCGCCGTCGCCGCTGGTTTCCACGGCACAGAAGATCGTGCCCGGGAACTTCTCGTTGATCAAGGATTGCACGCCGTCGCTCACGCCCGAGCTCGGCATGCAGCCGAAGGGCTTTACGCTGAGCGTCATCGTGGCCTTGCTCTTGACCACGTTCAGGATCAGCTTCCCGACCTCCATGTGGCCTTCACCGCCGCGCAGATCGTTGTTGTAGTAGGGCGCCGCCACCTCAGCGACCGCGTCCATATCCGGCAGGTGGTAGCCGTAAAAGCCGCCCGCGTAGGCGAAAGTTTGGAACGCGCCGCGCAGTGCAAGGTTACCGGCCCAGAGGCCAATTTTGCGCTGGAAAACGCCGTATTCACCGGTGCCGCCCAGGCCATACTTGCTCTTATCCATCCCGCGCAGGGTGGCCCGCGACGCGGTGTCGAAGCGAACTTCCCAGAGGTTGTACAGAATCCAAGCCGTGACGAACTGGATGTCGGCCTCGGCGCCTTCTTTCTCTACGAAGCGCTGCAGCTGGTAGTTGCCGTCGCCTTCGGTGGTCATGGCCCAAAACTCACCGATGATTGAAACCTTGGGCTTCGGCATCGTGCGGTCGACCTCGACCGTGCGGAAGATCTTCTTGGCGCGCATCAGTGCCAGCAAAATAGACTTCTTGTGCAAGAGCGCATCGCGGCAGATGTCCTTGGCCTGCGCGATGGCGGCGTCGGTGGAGCCGGGCACCTTCTCGTACGGGCGCAGGCGATAACCGATACCGTTGATCACGTCGCCGGAAATCAGGCCCTTCAAGAGGCCGATGAAAAACGCCGGGTTCAGCTCCAAACCGCTGGCTTCACCAGTCGCCTGGCTGAGGCCGCCCTGTTGCTGAAACAGCATTACGCGGAAGCCGTCGAAACCCGCGTCGCGCAGGGCCTTCCTGTACTCCGTGACATACATGCCGAAGCGGCACGGGCCGCAGGCGCCCGCCGTGAGGAACACGTAATTGTCGATCACCTCTTTGGTGGTCAGCCCCTTCTTGTCCCGCAGGTGGATCAGGTACTGCACCAGATTGCCGACCGTGAAATACGTCGGATTACACTGCGATTTGTTACCGAATTCCTTACCCACGCTGAGCGCGTCGTAGTTCGGCGGGTCGAGCGGAATGGTGTTGTAGCCGAGCGCCGAGAACGCGCCCGAGATCAAGTAGTCGTGGGCGATGGTCAAGCCGCCGATGAGCAGGGTGATTTTGCCCTTCTCGGACTTGGTGAACATCAGGTTCGCCATGTCTTCGACCCATTGTTGCTCGACGGCGATGCCCAGGCGCGCGCGTTCTTCGTCTTCGAATTTCTTGAGCTCTGCGTCGATGTCGAGCGATGGCTGTCCCGCGATGGGCAGGCTCTTCTTTCGCATTGCGCTGACGTTCGCGGAGTCGAAGCTTACTTGTTGCGTCATGGTCTTATCTCCCTGGAATCTGGCTAATCAGCTGTGAAAACTTGGTCGCTGCGCTCGCGTGTCGTCACTCGGCCGCGGGCGCGGCCTCCGCTTGTGAATGCTTCTGAGACAGGTCGATCGCGACGATCGAGCCGTCCGCCTGTTTTCGGCCCAAACGAAACACGCCCTTCGGCGCTTCGACTTCCGCAGCGCGCCGCGCTTCATAGCCGCGCACGCGCTCCATGGTCTCTGCGATTTGCTTTTCGATCGCAGGATCGTGCTGCTTCTGCGCAGCGAGCTGCGCTTGCTTGAGGCCAAGTAGCTCGAGCCGCTTCTTGTCGATGGACAGCGCGAGATCACGCTTCTTGCCTGCCAGATCTTCGAGCCGCTCCTGCGCCAGGCGCAGTGAGTGCGCGTAGGTTTTCACCCGGATCTTGATCGAGCCGCCCGGCTTGTTCGCGTCAATGTCGTGCAACGCAGCCGATGGCGTTTTCGAGGTTTGGATGATGTCCGCGATCAGACCGTAGGTCGGCGCGTCGTGTCCGCACTTGAAGCTCGAGAGATCCAACACCGCAACATTGGGATGGTGCGCCGCGAAGGCCGCTGCCCACACCTTCATCGCGCTATTCACCGAGTAATTCTCGGGCCACACGTGGTTGATCTCGAGTGGGCTCTTGATGACCCCCCGCTCGAGCTCATCCTTATAATAGCGATCGAGGTACTCACGGTCCTTCGGGATGGAGCGAATGCTCAAGATCGGGTAGCCCAGCACCTGGAACTCATCCGGGATGCCGTGATTCAGGCCCGGATCCGCATGATAAGGGCGGTTAAGCACCAAGATCGCGATGCGATCTTCCGCCTCGACCGTCTCCAAGATGGCACGTCCCTTTTCCTGCAGATCCAGGTCGAAGGCTTTGAGCGCCTTCCAAGCTTCACTACAGGCGTGGTCGTTCTCGTCCTCGGTGATTTCGAGGCGGTCCTTCCAGGTCTCGAACATACGCCGGGCAAGCAGCGTCGGCTCCTCGAACGACAGCGCGGGATCCAGGTACTCCATGTTGCGCACCGCGAAGAAGTCGACCTCCTTCGTGAACGCCGCCTTAGTCACGTCCGGCGTCCCGGCCACAATCGGGCACGAGGCATTGTCCTGCGTATCGACCACGAAGTTGTTCACGTGCGTGAGAATCGGGAAGAAAATGTAGTTGAGCGGCTTGTTGCGCTCAGGCTCATGCTTGTGAAACAAGAGATTATGAATGTGTGACTGCACGACTTTGCTGGGGAAACACGGGTCAATCGAACCGTACTTGCCGCCTTCGACCCAGCTCTCCTCGGTCGTTGCGTCGCTCCACACGACGTTAGATTTGCCGAGCCCGAGGGCCTCGAAATAGGTCCGGAAGAACGGCGCCGTGCTGTACATGTTCAGCACGCGCGGCAGACCGACGCGGATGCGCTTCCGGCGCTTCCAAGCATCTTCACTGGAGCGCTGGAAGGGGCGGGTAATGGCCTCGCGTTTCACGCGAAATAGCGATTTGGTGACCTTGACGTCCTCAACGGGCGTGGCTGCGGCGGGCATGGGTGCCCACTCGTAGAAATGCACGAAGGCGCGCTCGCCCTCGTAATTCACGATGTTCGGGAACGCTGCGGCCGTCTTGCGCCGCTCTTCCATGAGCGAGAGCATCGCGTCTTTGCTTTCGACGGTGCCCTTCTCGCATGAGAAGCCGGAAATGTAGCGCGTGGAAGAGCCGTCAGGGCGCGTCGTGTCGATGAACGTGCGCTTGCACTCGTTCGGACAGAAGTGACACACGGTCTCTTCGT
>JBDTYJ010000003.1:0-56098 GCA_040005755.1 Pseudomonadota bacterium | reverse complement strand
ACGCTGGGCCGCGACATTCGCAAGCTGACTCGAATCACAGATCTCAGTCGGCATGGGCGGCACTTTACACGGCCCGGTCGCCCGCCCGTCTCGAAAGTGGTGCGCCCATCGCTGGCAAGCGCTATGGTGCCAATGCTCCCTACATGGTTGACCCGGCCTTGCTTCGCGATCGCGTGCTCGTCGGTCGCTACCGGCTGGACGAACGGCTGGGTGCCGGCGGAATGGGCTCTATTTGGCGCGCGCAGCATTTGGTGCTGGCGGCGCCGGTGGCGGTGAAGCTCATCGATCGCGAGGCTGTGCCGGACGAAGAAACGCTGGCGCGATTCATGCGCGAGGCGCAATCGGCCGCCACCTTGCGCAGCCCGCACGTCGTGCAGATTTTGGACTATGGCGTCGATGACAAATTGCCGTTCATCGTCATGGAGCTGCTCGATGGCGAGAACCTTGCCGAGCGCCTGAGGCGGCTCGAGCGGCTGCCTTCGGCGGATACGGCGCGCATCGTCACGCACATTGGGCGCGCAGTGGGGCGCGCGCATGAAGCCGGCATCGTGCATCGTGATCTGAAACCGGAAAATGTGTTTCTGATCCGCAACGAAGACGAAGAGATCGCCAAGGTGTTGGATTTCGGCGTGGCGAAAGTTGCGACCTCCGCTCTCGGTGAACAAGGCACGCGCACCCGAACCGGGTCGATCCTGGGTACGCCCTACTACATGAGTCCCGAGCAGACTCAAGGGAACAAAGCGATCGATACTCGATCTGATTTGTGGTCGCTGGGCGTGATCGCCTTCGAGTGCTTGACCGGAAAGCGCCCGTTTTACAGCGATGGCCTGGGGGATTTAGTGCTGCAGATCTGCATTCGCGACATCCCCGTTCCTTCGCAGGTGGCGTCCGTGCCGCTCGGTTTCGACGCCTGGTTCGCGAAAGCTTGCGCGCGTGAGCCGGAAGCACGTTTTCAATCCGCGCGCGAAATGACCGATGCCTTGCGTGAGGTGCTGGGCGGCGAAGCCCGTGACGTGCAGTGGACTTCGCCTGAGGCGTTGGCTCCGGCGAACGAGGAAGCTCCGAACTCACAAGCCAGGACGCGCATCGACGCGCAGCAGGATGCTCCGCTGCACACGCTCTCGGAATCCAGCTCGCGCGTGCGCTCCACCACCGGCAGCATGCCCGATCAACACGCGGCAACCGTGGCCGCGGTCAGTGACGGGCCGATGTCGTCGCGTACGGGCAGTAGTCCGAGCAATTCGCGACCCGGTGGTAGCAACCCACAAAACTCGCGGCCCGGCGGCAGCAGTCCGAACTCCTCGCGCGGGCCGATTTCAGCGCGTGGCGCCGGCAGCCTGCGCGCCGACAGTGCGGTGATCGCTGAAATGCTGTTGAACGCGCAGAGCGTGTCGCCCCCGCGGCGTTCCGGCGCGGCGCTGGTCTTCTGGGTCGCGGGCACGGCGCTCGCGATCGGGCTCGGCGCGGGCTTCTTGTTCATGAAGCGAAGCGATTCCAACCTGCGGCCGCTGCCCAAGGCCGTGCCACCTGCGCACGAGTCGGCCTCCGCCCACGTGCACGTGAAAGCTCCGGAGCACAGCGCGAGCGGTCACGAGGAACTCGCGCCCCCGGCGACCGCTAGTGGCAAACCTGCGGCGAGCGGCCAACCCAAAAATGCCAATGCGGCCAGCACTAAGCCAGTAAGTGCCGCAACTGACACGCCCCCCGTGGCCACCGCTGACGCGGGTTGGGTCAAACCCGCGTGGGCCATTCCCGACGACGAACCGCGGCGTGTGCACGAAGAAGAAGCGCGCGACGCCGGCAAATAAGCACGCTCAACCCGGGCGGCCGCCTCCCGCGCTCAGCGGCGCGCGGGCAAAATAGCTTCCAGATCTTCCGGCTCGGGTAGCGTCGCGCTGACGATGTCGATTTGCGCTTTCTGTAACTTGCCGGACAGATCGACGTTGACCGCTTGCCAACGGGTGTAGGCGTCAAGCACCCAGATGCCGCTCTCACGAGTGCCATTGCCCGACCAGCCGTTGCCACCGAACGGCAAGTGCGCTTCCGCACCCGTGGTGGAGTTGTTGATGCTGGTCATGCCCGCAGAAGTTTCTTCCTTGAAGCGCAGCATGGCCCGCGCGTCACGCGTGTAAATTGCGCTGGAAAGGCCGTATGGTGTGCCGTTCGCTGCTGCTAGCGCTTGGTCCAGGCCGTCGACCTCGACCAAGTTCACGGTCGGGCCAAAGCATTCCTCTTGGGCGATGCGCATGTCCATTTTGACGTTGCCCCAGATGCGCGGCGCGGCGTACAGGCCATTCGTCGCATCACCGCTGAATGCCTCGGGCTCGTCGCCCGGTAGAATGCGGCGCCCGTCGAGCAGCAACTCGGCCCCGTCGTCGACGCCTGTTACGCGTTGAGCCATGAACCCGTCCATGAAGCGCTGGTTGATCAGCGGCCCGTAATCGACGCTGGGATCCGACGGATCCCCGATGCGCAGCGCGCGCGTACGGCGCAGCAATTTTTCACGAACAGTCGGCAAAACACGGCGATCTACGATGATGTTCCCCGCGCTGGTGCAGCGTTGTCCGGCGGTCCCGAAGGCGGCCCAGAGCGCGCCGTCCACCGCGAGATCGAGATCCGCATCGGCCAAGATCACGAGCGGATTTTTCCCGCCGAGCTCGAGCGAAGGCTGCTGCAAATTGCGCCCGCACACCTCACCGATCTTGCGGCCCACGGCCGTTGAACCCGTGAACGAGATCTTGTTGATGTGCCCGGCTTCGACCTGATCGATCAAAAATTGGCCGGCCAGATCCTTGCCCCCGCCGTGTACGATACTCAGCACCGAAGGCGGCAGGCCCGCCTGCTGCCAGGCGCGAAAGAACAACGCTGCCGTACCCGGCGCGTCGTCAGATGGCTTCCAGACCACTGCGTTGCCGCACAAGATCGCCGGGATGATTTTCCAGGACGGCACCGCCAGCGGGAAATTGCCGGCCGTGATCACGCCGACCACGCCCAGCGGCCGGCGGTACGTGAACAGCTCCTTGTCGGCGAGCTCACTGGGCACGGTTTGGCCGTACAAGCGGCGGCCTTCACTCTGGAAAAAAACCGCCGTGTCGATCGCCTCTTGCACGCTGCCTCGCGCCTCGCGTAGCGGCTTGCCAACCTCGCGCGAAACGAAGCGCGCGAGAGACTCTTTGTCTCGTGTCAGCAGAAACACCAAGCGCCCGAGGACCTCCGCGCGCTGGGGGGCGGGAGTTTGCGCCCACGCGCTGGCAGCCCGCCGCGCCGCCTCGCAGGCCACTCGCACTTCCTCGAGCGTGCTCTGTGGCGCAATGCTGACGACATCGCGATGGTCGGCCGGATTTCGCCGTTCGAACTCGGCGCCGGTACTGAAGCACGGCTTCCCAGCATAGAAATTGCCGAGTAGGAGTGTGTGTGGAAAGGGGGCGGACTGCGCGCGAGTCTGCATCGCTTAGCGTGCGATCCCCTGGCGCCCGAAGCAAGCCGCGTGACCAGCTCGACCTGCGTCCCAAAACCCCGCCAACAGCGCGTGAACTTGGGCTAAAACTCGAGCCGCAAGATGACCCTTACCATTGCAAACGCGCCGCAACTCGTAATCGAAAACGTGACCCCCCAGATCGACGGCGGGCGCCACCCGATAAAGCGCGTCATCGGCAGCTCGATAGAAGTGAGCGCGGATATTTTCAAAGACGGGCACGATCTGATCGCCGCCCGCATTCTCTACCGTCGGCCTGGTGAAGCGTCGTCACGCGTTGCGCCGTTGACCTATCGTTTCGATCCGGATCGTTGGCACGGTTCGTTCAAAGCTGATCAAATTGGGCTCTGGCAGTACGACGTCGAAGCCTGGCCAGATCGCTTTGGAACTTGGCGTTCGGATTTGGGCAAGCGCTTGAACGCCGGCCAAGACGTGCGACCTGAATTGCTCGAGGGCGCGAGCCTCTTGCTTCGCATGTCAGAGAAGCTGTCCGGTCCTGCGCAACGCCTCGTCGCCGACGCCGCCAAGCGCTTGGCCAACACCAGCCTCGCGTTGGACGAACGGCTCAAAGTGGCCTTCGCGGAGGACGTGTTCGAGCTCGTGCGCGCGCCCCTGTTTGCGGACGAAGCCTCGCGTTTGGCACGCCCGCTGGAGCTGTATGTGGATCGCTCGGAGGCCTGTTTTTCAGCCTGGTACGAGCTTTTTCCGCGTTCCCAAGGCAAACAGCCAGGAAAGCACGGCAGCTTTGCCGATACCACGAAGCGACTGCCAGAAATCGCCGCGCTCGGCTTCGACGTCCTGTACCTGCCGCCGATCCACCCGATTGGCATCACGCACCGCAAGGGCCGCAACAATTCGCCCACGTGTTTGCCTGGTGACGTGGGTAGCCCATGGGCAATCGGTGGCAAAGAGGGAGGCCACACCGCCGTGCATCCGGAGCTCGGCAGCTTGGCTGATTTCGACGTGCTCGTTGCCTCCGCGCGCGACTTCGGTCTGGAAATCGCACTCGATTTTGCGCTGCAGTGCTCGCCGGATCACCCGTGGGTGAAAGAGCACCCGGAGTGGTTCTTCATCCGCCCGGACGGCAGCATTCGCTACGCCGAGAATCCGCCCAAGAAGTACGAGGACATTTATCCGATCAACTTCTGGTGCAAAGATCGCGTTGGGTTGTGGCAGGCGTGTCGCGACGCTGTGCTGTTTTGGATCGCGCGCGGGGTGAAGATTTTCCGGGTCGACAACCCGCACACCAAACCGTTGTCGTTTTGGGAGTGGTTGATTCGGGACGTGCAGTCGACGCACCCGGAGGCCATTTTCCTGTCCGAGTCGTTCACGCGTCCCAAGCGCATGAAGAGCCTCGGCAAGCTCGGTTTCACGCAGAGCTACACGTATTTCACCTGGAAAAACACGGCCTGGGAGCTCCGTGACTACATGAACGAGCTCACTCGAACGGAAATGGCCGATTATTACCGGCCGAACTTCTTCGCCAATACGCCGGATATTCTGCACGAGTTCTTGCAAACGGGCGGGCGGCCGGCGTTTCGGCTGCGGCTGCTGCTCGCGGCGACGCTGTCCCCCACGTACGGCATCTACAGCGGATATGAGCTGTGTGAGAGCCTGCCCGTGCACCACGGCAGCGAAGAATACTTGGACTCGGAAAAATACGAGATCCGGGTTCGGGATTGGAACGCTCCCGGAAACATCAAGCAGGATATCTCCAAGCTCAATCGCATTCGCCGCGAGCAGCCGGCCCTTCACGAGCTGACAAACTTGAGCTTCCTGAACACGAACGACAGCGCCATCTTGGCCTACAAAAAGTCGGCACTCGGCAATGACTTGATCATCGTCGTGAATCTCGATCCGCACGCGACGCACGAAACGATGGTGGAGGTGCCGATCGAAGAGCTCGGTATCGGCGCCAACGAAGCATACGAGATGTCGGATCTGCTGACCGGTGCGCGCTACGCGTGGCGTGGCGCGAGGAACTACGTGCGGCTCGACCCGACGGAGCGCGTGGGTCACGTCTTCAAAATCTCGAGGCAATCCTGATGCGTCTGTTTGTGTGTCTCGTCCGAAGCGGCGGCGCGGTTTCGAACCCGGGGCGGAACTAGCGGATGCGAACTCGGCCCGGCTCCCCGCACCCGCTGGGCGCAACTTGGGACGGCGAAGGCGTCAACTTCGCCGTGTTTTCCGGACAGGCAACGGCGGTCGAGCTGTGCCTGTTCGATTCTCCAACCGCGGCCAAGGAGTCGATTCGGATTCCGCTGTTGCAGCGCACGAATCGCGTTTGGCACGCGTATTTGCCGGACGCGCGCCCGGGCCAGCTCTACGGCTACCGCGTGTTCGGGCCATACGCGCCGGAGTCTGGGCAGCGTTTCAATCCGCACAAGCTCTTGATCGACCCTTACGCGAAGGCCATTGCCGGCAAGATTACCGTTCCGGATGAGGCGTTCGGTTACACGCTTCGAGACTCGAATTTGGACCTGAGCTTCGACGAGCGCGACAGCGCGGCGCTCGTTCCGAAGAGCATGGTGATCGAGGGCGCGTTCAGCTGGGGCGACGACCGCCCGCCGAACGTGCCTTGGAGCCGCACGCTCATTTACGAGTGCCATGTGCGCGGCATGACCAAGCTGCATCCGGAGGTGCCCGGCAACTTGCGTGGCACCTACTTGGGCATGGTGGCCGATCCGATCTTGGATCACTTGCGCTCGCTTGGCGTCACAGCCGTGGAGCTCTTGCCGATTCACCAAGCCGTGAGCGAGCGCCGGCTCGAAGAGCTCGGCCTCTCGAACTACTGGGGCTACAACACGATCGGCTTCTTTGCGCCGGATCCCGCGTTCGCCACCGGCTTTATGGGCGAGCAGGTGAACGAATTCAAGACGATGGTGAAGACCTTTCACCGCGCTGGAATCGAGGTGATTCTGGACGTCGTTTACAATCACACTGGGGAAGGCAATCAGCTCGGCCCGACCATTTGCTTTCGCGGGTTCGACAACGCGGCGTACTACCGGTTAGTGCCGCACGAAGCGCGGCATCATGTGGATTTCACCGGCTGCGGCAACAGCATCAACGTACTCCACCCGCGCCCCTTGCAGCTGATCTTGGACAGCCTGCGCTATTGGGTGACGGAGATGCACGTGGACGGCTTCCGCTTCGATCTTGCGCCGACGCTAGCGCGCGATCCGTACGAGTTCGACGGCTTCTCGCGCTTCCTTGCACTCGTCCAGCAAGACCCCACACTGTCGCGGGTCAAGCTGATTGCCGAGCCTTGGGACGTCGGTCCTGGTGGCTATCGCTTGGGCGCGTTTCCGCCGGGTTGGGCAGAGTGGAACGGCCGTTACCGCGATTGCGTGCGGCGCTTCTGGCGTGGCGATGAAGGTCAAGTGCCGGAGATGGCCTCGCGCCTCTCCGGCTCGAGCGACATCTTCCAAGGCAGCGATCGCGGGCCGTATGCCAGCATCAACTTCGTCACCTGTCATGACGGGTACTCGTTGCACGACTTGGTTAGCTACGAGCAGAAGCACAACGAGGCCAACGCCGAGGACAACCGCGACGGCGCGAACGACAATTGGAGTCGTAACTGGGGCGCGGAGGGTGAAACCAAATCCCAGCAGGTCATCCGCTTACGCGACCGGATGAAGAAGAACTTGATCGCGACGCTGGCGTTTTCCCAAGGCGTGCCGATGATTTCACACGGCGATGAGATCGGCCGCACGCAAAACGGAAATAACAATGCCTACTGCCAAGACAATCCGCTGTCGTGGGTGAATTGGGATCTCGATGAGCGCGCGGTCGACTTATTGAATTTCACGCGCGAGGTGCTGCGCATCACCAAATCCAATCCGGTCTTCCGCCGGCACCGCTTCTTCGCCGGCGACCCGGTCAGCGACAAGGGGTTCAAGGACGTCATGTGGCTCCGTTCGGACGGGGCAGAATTGACGATCGACGACTGGGGTAACGGTCGCAATCACCTATTGGGTATGTTGATTCCGGGTGACGCTTCTGACGATGTGGACGAGCGGGGCCGCCCCAATCGTGGGCAAACGCTGTTGCTTTTGCTCAATGCCAGCAACCGTGCGCGTCATTTCACCATGCCCGCGATTCCAACGGCGGCGGCTTCCGGCGCTGCTGCGGGCACTAGCGGGCACTGGCAAGAAGTCATCAACACCGCCCAACAAACTCACCGTGTTCCAAAGGGTGGTGGTATCAATGTTGCGCCCCACTCGTTGGTACTGCTTTGCTACGTGGTAGTCTGATGAATTTCTCTTCCATCCCGCCGTCTGCCTCCGACCCATCGGCCTCCGCCCTAACGGGCGACCCCGCCTTGATGAAAGCGCTGCGTGACGATACGTCGCACAGTCCGCATTCCGTGCTCGGCGCGCATCCCGTGCGCTTCGGGGAACAGAACGGCGTTGTGGTCCGCTCCTTTCATCCGGATGCCATCGCTTGCTCCCTGCTCGTTGGCAGGGAAACACGCCCCATGCTGGCGCTCGGCGGCGGCGTGTTTGCGGTCTTCCTGCCGGAAGCAAAAACTCCGCTCGCGTATAAGCTGCGCTTCGGCTTCGGTAACGGTTCGACCTGGGAACGTGACGATCCCTATCGCTTCGTGCCCAGCCTCGGCGATTTGGATTTGCATCTCATCGGTGAGGGCACGCACCGCAAGCTGTGGACGGTGCTCGGCTCGCACGTGCGCACGCAAGACGGCGTGCTCGGTACGGCCTTCGCCGTCTGGGCACCCAACGCCCAGCGTGTCAGCGTGGTGGGTGAATTCAACAACTGGGACGGTCGGCTCTTGCCCATGCGTTCGCTCGGCCCGACCGGAATCTGGGAGCTATTCGTCCCGGGCATCGGCGTCGGCACGCTGTACAAGTACGAGCTGAAAAC
Source organism: Pseudomonadota bacterium (assembly GCA_040005755.1). Classification (GTDB taxonomy): domain Bacteria; phylum Myxococcota_A; class Polyangia; order Polyangiales; family Polyangiaceae; genus PMG-095. The sequence continues at coordinate 47,742 of JBDTYJ010000003.1, read as the reverse complement.
CAAAGAGGGCCTGCTACGGCTCAAGACCGACCCCTGGGCCACGGAGATGGAGGCGCCGCCACTCACGGCTTCGCGCGTTGCTCGTTCGACCTACACCTGGCACGACGAGGCCTGGCTGAAGACCCGGGCGAAGACGGACATCGGTCGCGAGCCGCTCAATATTTACGAGTGCCACCTGGGCTCGTGGGCGCGTGTTCCAGAAGAAGGCAATCGTTGGCTCACGTACCGTGAGCTCGCGGTGCGGTTGTGCGAGCACGCCAAGCGCCTTGGCTTCACGCACCTGGAGCTGATGCCCGTCGCGGAGCACGCGTTTTATCCGTCCTGGGGTTATCAGGTCACCGGCTACTTCGCCCCCACTTCCCGCTACGGGTCGCCTGATGATTTTCGCTGGTTCGTGGATTACTGCCACCAACAAGGCATCGGCGTACTGATCGACTGGGTACCTGCACACTTCCCCAAGGATGATTTCTCGCTGCGACGCTTCGACGGCACCGCGCTGTACGAGCACGAAGACGCGCGGCGCGGCGAACACCCGGATTGGGGCACGCTGATTTTCAACTTCGGCCGCAGTGAAGTGCGTAACTTCCTAACGGCCAACGCGCTGTTCTGGCTGCAAGAATTCCACGTCGACGGTCTACGCGTGGATGCCGTCGCTTCGATGCTGTACTTGGATTACAGCCGCAAGGAGGGGGAGTGGCTGCCGAATCCGTACGGCGGCCGCGAGAACATCGAAGCGATCGAGTTCCTTCGCGCGGTCAACGCCGTGATCCATGAAGAGTGCCCGGGCGCTTTCACGGTGGCTGAAGAATCCACCGCCTGGGGCGGTGTGTCACGCCCGCCCTCCGAGGGTGGGTTGGGCTTCGACTTCAAGTGGAACATGGGCTGGATGCACGACACGCTCGGCTTCTTCACTAAAGAGCCCGTGCACCGCAAATTCCATATGGATCAGCTCACGTTCTCGATGTTGTACGAGTACACGGAGCGCTTCATCAACTCGATCAGTCACGATGAAGTGGTGCACGGCAAAGGCTCGCTAATCGAAAAAATGCCGGGTGATTTCTGGCAGAAGCTCGCCAACGTGCGCTTGCTTTTGGCGTATCAATACACGCGCCCGGGCAAGCAACTCATGTTCATGGGCACGGAGTTCGCGCAGCACCACGAGTGGAACGTAGAAACCAGTTTGGACTGGCACATTGCGGAGCACCCCCAACGTAAGGGCCTTCAGGACTACATTGCCGAGCTCGGCAAGTTGTACCGCGATGCGCCGGCGCTGTGGCGCCGCGATCCCGATCCGGAGAGCTTTGAATGGATCGACTGCAACGACAAAGACAACACCATCCTCAGTTATCTACGGCGCGACGGGGACGACCACGTCATCGTGGTGTTGAACTTTACGCCCGTCCCGAGGGATGAGTACCGAATTGGCGTGCCCAACGGAGGGCGCTACATCGAGCGCTTGTCGAGCGACGACCTGCGTTTCGGCGGCAGTGAGTTCCAGACATCCATGGTCATCGAGGCGGACGCCATCCCGCTCCATGGCCGGCCCTATTCACTTCGATTGCGCATCCCCCCCCTGGGCGCGCTGCTGCTGACTCCGGCGCGCTAACCCGTTTTGCGCTGCATCAGCCCAGCTCGACGCGAAAAACATCAATAAATCTGAGCCGTTAAGCGGAGTGTCAAATTCTTGGCGTTTCGGCTCAAGGGTACGGCGCCGCCGCCGTTCTTCAATGAAATGGTCAGGCCGGTGTTCGAGTCAGCCGCCGCAGGCATCATCGATGCCTCGAAGGCCTTCGATCGCTCTGCGGCTCAGGTCACACGCTTGGCAGGCGCGTTCTCGGCTGCGGAAAGCGCCGCTACCGTGAACATTTCGGCTGAGGCGCGCGGCGCGCAACCCAGCACGGATAACGAAACCAACGCCGATCTCGAGGGCGCAATCGTTGACACGCGGATCGCAAAATACGCATTCATCGCCAACCTGAAGACGCTGCAGACCGGCGCTGAGATGTCGGCTGAGCTGGACAAGCTCCGCTAGCAGCGCCTAGCAGTGCGCGCGTCGGCCGCGCTTCCGCTTCGGCCCCTGCGATGCGCGCACTTGCCGCCTTCGCCCATCCGTTCTTGCCCTTTCCCAGCGCTCTTTCGTTGCGCATTCAAGGCGCGTAGGCTGCACTTGGCGCATGGCAAACAGCTTGCTGGAGCAAATGCCGCGCGTTCTGCCGCCACTGCACCCGGAGTTTCGCCCGGCGTGGCTTGGTCACCAAGCATTCCGCGCGGAAGCCGCCCGCGCCGCGGGCCCGCGGCTCGGCCTCGCACTGGAGCGCGACGCAGGAAACGTTTCTCGCTTCGAGTCGGTGCTGCTGCCCGAGGGCCACCCGCAAGCTGCGGAGAACTTGAGGTACGCAGAACGCTTGTTGAAGTTCCTGCTCTGGCAGAAGGGCGCCTTCAAGGTCAGCGTTGCTGGACCGAGGCACATTGCCGAACACCTGCTGAACGCGTATGCCGCCGCTGGTCCGCGCGCCTTCGATTCGAACTTCTTCGCCAAGGTCTACGAGCAACCACGCTTCATCGTGCAAGGAGTCCGGTTCGAGGATCTACCGAAGGAGCGCGAGCACGGCTCGGCGGTCGGGGGGCACCTGGAAGGCTGTCGCATCGGTTTCGACGCGGGAGGCAGCGACCGCAAGGTTGCGGCGGTGATCGACGGCAAAGAAGTGTTTTCTTGTGAAGTGGTTTGGGAGCCAAAGTTGCAGAGCGACCCGCAATATCACTTCGATGGCATCGATGATTCGATTCGCCGTGCCGCCGCGCACTTACCGCGCATCGACGCGATCGGCGTGAGCTCCGCGGGCATTTACGTGAAGAACCGCACCCGGGTGGCCTCACTGTTCCGCAAGGTGCCGGAGCCCGCGTTCGAGGCGCGGGTCAAGAGCATCTACCAAGATATCGCCCAAAAATGGGGCAACGTGCCACTGGAAGTCGCCAATGACGGTGACGTCACTGCGCTCGCTGGCGCGCTTGAGTTGCAGGACGATTCGGTGCTCGGCATCGCCATGGGCACGAGCCAAGCCGCGGGCTACGTGAACGCGCAGGGCATGCTCACGGGCTGGCTGAACGAGCTCGCCTTCGCGCCGGTTGATTACGGGGTCGCGTCGACGGTGGATACCGAGTGGTCCGGTGACCGTGGGACCGGCGTGGGCTATTTTTCGCAAGAAGCCGTGATTCGATTGGCAGCGCGCGCCGGTCTCGAGCTGCCCGAGGGCTCACCCGCGTCCAAGCTGGAGTTCGTGCAACGGCGGCTCGCGGAAGGAGACGCGCGCGGGCGGCAAATCTTCGAAACGCTCGGGGTTTATCTCGGGTATGGGCTACTGCAGTACACCGAGTTTTACGACGTGAAGCACGTACTCTTGTTGGGCCGGGTGACATCCGGTGCGAGCGGCGGCATCTTGCTGAGCAAGGCGCGCGAGGTGCTCGCGCGCGAGGCGCCGGAAGTGGCTGCTACCCTGGCCATTCATTTGCCGGATGAAGCGACGCGCCGCGTCGGCCAAGCAATTGCCGCGGCCAGCCTGCCGCGTTTGAAGGCGCGCTGAGGAAATCATGAAGCTGACTCGAGCGAACGCCGAAATTTTCGTTCCCGACCAGGCCCCGCTTTCGGAAGCATTGCCACGCACCACGCACCTTGGCATCGGAGCCCACCAAGATGACTTGGAGATCATGGCGGCGCACGGCGTGTTGGAGTGTTTCGGACGCCCTGACCGCTGGTTCACTGGCGTGGTCGTTAGCGACGGAGCAGGCAGCGCGCGCGACTCCGAATACGAGCACTTCAGTGACGAGCAAATGAAAGCCGTGCGCCGGCTGGAGCAGAAGAAAGCCGCTTACATCGGCGAGTATGGCGCGCAGTTCCTGCTCGATTACCCGAGCTCCGCAGTCAAAGCTGCGAGCCCCCCGGGGCTGTCCACCGACCTGCTGGAGATTCTTCGGGTGACGCGCCCGGGCGTCCTTTATACGCATAACTTGGCTGACAAACACGATACGCACGTGGCCGTCGCGCTGCGCGTCATTGAAGCCTGCCGCGGGCTTGAGCCCGCATCACGCCCGCAGCAGCTCATTGGCTGCGAGGTCTGGCGTGACTTGGACTGGCTGTGCGACGGCGACAAATTGCAGATGCCCGTCGACCGCCACGAGAACCTGCAGAATGCACTGCTGGGTGTGTTCGACTCCCAAATTGCGGGCGGCAAGCGCTACGACCTTGCGACCGCGGGCCGCCGCAGAGCACACGCCACGTATTTCGAGAGTCACGGCACGGACCAGCACAGCGCGCTGATCTGGGGCATGGATCTGACGCCGCTCATGCACGGGGGTGAACCGTCGGCATACGTTGCGGCATACCTGCGCCGCTTCGAGGACGAGGTACTCGGCCGCATGCGCCGCCTGGGCGGCTGACTCAGTAACCGAGTGTCGGGCGACCCATGCCCCGATACGCGAGGCCCGCCGCTGCAACGGAAGCCGGCACTGCCATGTTTCGCCCGTCGAACACGTGGCGACCGCGGAGCAACTCGCGCACGCGCGGGAACTCCGGATTGCGGTACTCATTCCACTCGGTCGCGAGTAGCAACGCATCCGCGCCACGACAGGTCTCGTACTCGCTGTCGAAAATCTCCACGCGTTCCATCAGGCCCATGCGCGCCATGCTCTCGCGGGCGGTATCGCGGGCCTGTGGGTCGGTGGCGCGAATGCGCGCGCCACGCGCGACGAGCTCCGCAATCATCTTGATCCCGGGCGCTTCACGCACGTCATCGGTCTTGGGTTTGAAGGCCAGGCCCCACACCGCGATGATCTTGTCCCCCAGCCCACCGAGGTCCTTCTCCATGTGACGAAGCAAGATTTGCACGGGCAGCTCGTTGGCGCGCACTGCCGCGCTGGCCACCTCCATTTTCAGTCCGTTGTCTTCCCCCGTGTGCACTAACGCACGCAAATCCTTGGGAAAGCAGCTGCCGCCAAAGCCGAGACCCGGATACAAAAATTGCATGCCGATGCGCTCGTCGGACCCGACGGCAAGCCGCACGTGCTCCACATCGCCACCGGCGACATCACACAGAGCGGCGATTTCATTCATGAAGCTGATCTTGGTCGCCAGCATCGCGTTCGATGCGTACTTGACGATTTCGGCGCTCTTCGGGCTCATGCGCTGAATCCGGCTGCGTTGGCGATTGTACGGCGAGTACAAGCGCTCCAAGAGCTCGAACGCGTCATCGTCGTCGCAACCAATCACGATCCGATCCGGCTTGAAGAAGTCGTTGACGGCGTCGCCCTCTTTCAGAAATTCCGGATTACTGACCACGCTAATCTTGTGCTTGGCGTGTCGTTTTACTACCGCCCGCACGCGATCGTTCGTGCCTACGGGCACGGTGCTCTTCAGGACTAGCGCGACGTCGTGCTCGGCGGCACGCGCTACCTGTTCGGCGACCCCGAGTACGTAAGAAAGATCGGCCGAGCCATCTTCTTGCGGAGGCGTGCCGACGGCTACGAATACGACCTCGCGACCGCGAATGCCTTCGGCGAGGTTGGAGGTGAAGTCCAGGCGGTGTGGCCAATTGCGTTTGAGCAAATCCGCCAAGCGTGGCTCGAAGAAGGGCACCAATCCTTCGCGAAGCTTGGCGAGCTTCGCTTCGTCCACGTCGATGCAGGTGACATTGGTCCCTGAATCAGCGAAGCAGGCACCCGCCACCAACCCTACGTATCCGGAACCAACGACAGCGATCTTCACTCGACGGCTCGTACCCAGAGTCCGCGTCGTTGTCGAACACTTTGTGCCTTTTTGCGGGGATTTACGCTGGCTTGGACTGATTGGGTGGCCAGTAGCACCCGCGCTCTGGCTTACTTCGCCCGCGCAAGCGAGGCTTCCGTGCGGCCAACGGCTCTGACAAGCTCGGGAAGGATGTCGGCAACTTGGCCGCTGCTGCTGTTGTGCGTCGCTTGTACCGGCACGCGCCCCAATGAGTTGGCGCGCTCGATTGCTGCCGGCCGGGCAGCGCGCGTGGCCTCCCAGCACAGCGTGCCCTCGCAGCTCGCCAGCCCGACGGACCGATCGTTCGTCCTAGCGGCCGCAGGCGACGTCAACCTGGGCCGCGCCTGCGGGCAGCGCTTGCTGAGCGATGGAAGCTACGATCCTTGGCGTGGCGTGGCATCGCTTTGGGCTGACGCTGATGTGCGGTTCGTGAATCTCGAATCGGTGCTCAGCGAGCAACACGGTGAGACACAATCGCCTCACCACCCGTTGGTTTTCACCGGCCCGCCGTCGGGCGCCGATGCTTTGGAGCGCGCCGGGATCGGCTTGGTATCGACGGCCAACAACCATGCCTGGGACTACGCCAGCCGGGGCCTGCTCGAAACCCTGTCCAACCTCGATCGCGTCGGCGTGGCTCACGCTGGTACCGGGGTTGCTGAAGCCGACGCGTATCGCCCGGCCTTCGTACACGTGAACGGATTGACGATAGCGCTGTTCGCGGTCACCCAGGTCTGGAACCTGGGTGTGTTTGCCGAGGAGGAAGCTCAACACCACGTAGCCTGGGCGGACTCGGCGCGGCTTCGTGAAGCGCTGCGGCGCGCGCGTGCCGGTTCGGACTTCGTGATCGTTAGCTATCACGGAGGCGAAGAATACAAGTACGAGCCGCTGCCGAAGACGCGAGCGTTCGCGGCTGAGGCGCTGAGGCTCGGGGCCGATGCGGTGATTGGGCACCACCCGCACGTCATGCAAGGCGTGGCGTGGCAAGACAACAAGCCCATCTTCTACAGCCTTGGCAACCTAGTGTTCGATGGCCGCACCGACTACCCATGGACGCGCGCTGCGTTCATCAGCAAATTGCGTTTTCGGCGCGGCCGGGCGGCGGAGGTCACGGTTTGCCCGCTCTTGATCGATGGTTACGAGCCTCGATCACTGACGGACAAAGACCAAGCGCCGAGACAGGAATTCGAGCGCCACTTGCGCGAGCTCTCGGATACCGTGGGCGGTACGAGCATCGGCGCTGTCGATGCGTTCGGTTGTTACGCGCTGACGCCTCCCGACGGGGCGCGCGCTACTCGGCTTCGCGATCGTCTTCCAGTTGGTCCAGTATCTGCAGAGTTCGTTGCTCCGAGATCCCGAACCATTCCGCGAGCTGATTGATGAAAGCGTTCTCTTCGTCGCTGACTTCGTCATCGGCCAAGGCGACGGCTGCGGCTAGCGCGAACGCCCCCTCGGCTTCATTCGGATCATCCGCAATTGTGTCGGCGATTTCGTGGAGCCGGGCGTCGCGACCGCTTTCTTTGAGGCGCTTCTCGTAGCTCTCCAGCATGACGTTGATCGTGCCGGTGCGCAGCAGGTTATCGGTCAGGCCGCGGATTGCGCCGCGTACCGCATCGCGCTCGGCTTCCGCGATGGTGCCGTCTGCCGCCATCATCAGGAACATCGTTTCTGCGAGCGGCTCGACGCGATTGATCGAGCCGACTTCTTCCGGGGTCAGTAAACCCTCACGAGTCAGGACCTCGTATGCCGACGAAGTGACCATGCTTGGACGGCGCCCACTCAGCAGGAGCGCATCGCGCAAGCGCGAAATCGTGACGGTCTGGATCTTCATTGACCGCGAAAACTACACCGCCCGCGAAGCGGAATCTAGCGGCTCGAGGTTCTCAAGCGTCGCCTCACTTGAAGCGCATCGGCGGATCGCTCGACACGAGCACGAGGGTCGCGTCAGCGCGCCCTGGCTGCGCGCGCGGAAGCAACGCCTGCAAGGCCTCGTGGTGCTCATCGGAACCTTCCGCGGTGAGCGATGAGCCGCGTTTGGTCAGGTCCAAAGCAGCACAGAGCGCGGCCACCCGGTCAGGCTCCGCTGAGCCGTCCAGTGCGCCGTCAGAAAGCGCGAGCCAAGTACTGCCCCAGGCGAGCGGAACAAGCTCGTAGGGGTGCACCTCCCCAACTCGCCTGCCAAGGGCGTCGGAAAGCGCTGGATACACGGCGACGTGGTCGCCTGGACCCGCGCTCGCCACGGCTGGCATGCCCGCGTTCAAAATTTCCACGCGCGCGTCCCGCTCCGACAGCCTGAGCACGAGCAGCCCTACCTCCATGCGGGGCCGTGCCGCCAGCAGCACTTCGAGCCGGTTGACCAGGGAGTGCAGGGCCGTGTGCTTCTCCAATGCTTCGCGAGCTTCGCGCATTAGTGAGTTCGAGAACGCCTCCGACGCCTCAGGGGGCGCCTGGAGGTCGAGCAGCAAGACCACCAGGTCACCTTCCTGGTCGACAAAGACGTCGAGGAAATCGCTCGGCTGCGCTCCTGCAACGGTTTCCCCCTTCGCTTGCAGCATTCCGTGAACGACCGCGATGCGATCAAGAGCGGGGTTTTTATGTGCGGCGGCCACTGTGCCGTCCGAGCAATGCGATTCGCGCGCCAGGCGCGTCTCGCGCTGCCAGCGACCTGCTGCAGTTTGGCAAACGTGCGCTTAGTCCAGCAACAATCGGCATTTAGCCATTGGCTACAAGGTGCGATGAAGGCCGCAGTTTTGAGATTTTTCTGTCTCAATCTGACGTGCTGAGAAGGCCGCGTCTAAAGGTGGGACCAGATCGTGCGTTTCAACTAACGAACGATGATCGAAGAGGAAACCGGCGCAGTGTCTGTTCAGGGGACCACCGACCTAGTCGCTGTCGTGGACGACGACCCGACGGCGCGCCGCCTGATGCGGTTCTGGTTGGAGCGCACCGGCTACCGCGTCGCGGAGCACGACTCTGCGCGTAGTGTGCTCGAATCCGAGGGGGAATTGCCGACCGTTGCCTGCGTTGACCTCGGCTTGGGGGAGGTAACGGGCATCAAAGTAATCCAGCACTTGCGTGCGCGAGACGTCGAATTGCCCATCATCGTCGTCACCGCGCAGCGTGAAATCGAGACTGCGGTCTCCGCCATGCGCGCCGGTGCGTACGACTACATCACGAAGCCTTTGGATCGCGATCGTTTGCTCTTGGCGGTGCACCGTGCCCGAGAGCGACGTCAGCTCGTGATCAACGTGCGGCGCCTGGAAAGCGCGCTGACCGAGCGCTCGGTGCTGGGTGCCATCGTGGGCAAAAGCCCGCCCATGCGTGAGCTTGCTCATCAGGTGCAGCGCGTCTTGGAGAGCGAAGTTGCCGTGTGCGTTTCCGGGGAAAGTGGTACGGGCAAGGAGCTCGTGGCACGCGCGATTCACAGCGGTGGCCAGCGTCGTCGCGGCCCGTTCGTGGCCATCAACTGCGCGGGCATCCCCGAGTCATTGCAGGAGTCGGAGCTGTTTGGGCACGAGCGAGGAGCGTTCAGTGGCGCGACTCAGATGCGTCGTGGCTGCTTCGAACAGGCCAATGGTGGCACGCTGCTCTTGGACGAGATCGGGGAAATGAGCCTGCAGACACAAGCGAGCCTGCTCCGCACGCTGCAAGAAAAGACGATTCGCCGCGTGGGCGGCTCCGGGGAAATCCCGATCGACGTGCGCATGGTGTGCGCCACGCACCGCGACCTGCGCGCCGAGGTCGAAGCGGGTCGCTTCCGAGAGGATTTGTACTTCCGGCTCGTGGTTTACCCCATTCACCTGCCCGCCCTGCGCGAGCGAGTGGAAGACATTCCGCTGCTGGTTGGGCACTTTCTGCGCTCGCTGACCTCGGACGTTGGGCGCCAAGTGCATCGCATTGCGCCTGAAGTGCTCGAGGCGATGTCGCGACACCGCTGGCCGGGCAACGTGCGCGAACTGCAGAACGTCGTGCACCGCAGCCTGCTCGCTTGCCGCGGCGACGAGATCACGTTGGCGGACTTGCCGCCGGATATCCGCGAGCTCGGCTTGCCGTCGCTCGGCTTGTCAATCGTGCCCAGCAACGGGTCGAACGGCCACAGCCACGTCGAAAGCGAGATCTTGCCGCTCCGCGAGCTGGAACGCCGCGCGATTCAGCGCGCTTTGCGCGCCACGCAGGGCAGCGTCGGCAAAGCCGCCAAGCTGCTCGGCATTGGTCGGGCCACGCTGTACCGCCGCATCGCCACCCTCGATCTATCAAGGGATGTCGCATGAGCACTGGCTCTAGCGAGCCGCCGCTGTCATTGCCGCCCGAAATGCTGGACGAGCTAGCCTCGGCGGGCGTGGATCCGAGCCGAGTTCCGGACCTCGAGCAATGGCAGACGCTGCTTTTGCGCATCGCGCACCGCTTCCGCGACGAGCCGTCGAACCCCCTGCAATTTGCCTCGTCGCAGCTCGGGCACGAGCTGCGCACGCCAATGACGGTCGTGATCGGTGCCAGTGAACTGCTGCTCGAAAGCTCGCTCGACCCGGAGCAACGGGAGGCCGCCCAGAACGTGCACCGCTCGGGGCAAGAGTTGCTGAGCGTCATCGATCAAATCCTGAGCGACGTCACCGAGCGCGTTAAGTCGTCACCGCCGCGTGCCCTGACGCCCATCGGTTTTCGGTTCGGAGCAGAGAGTGAAGTTCACCGCGTGCTGCTCGCAGAGGACAATGAGTTTAACCGCGCGCTGATCGAGCGCGTGCTGAAGACGCTAAATTGCGAGGTCGACTTGGCCCCCACCGGTCGTGAGGCCGTGCGCAAGTTCCACCAGGGTAGATACGATCTGGTGCTGATGGATTGCCACATGCCTGATCTAGACGGGCTGGAGGCGACGCGACAAATTCGCGCGGTCGAGGGTCCCGGCCAGCACGTGCCGATCTTGGCCGTCACCGCTGGAACGGTGCCGGGTGCTCGCCAAGCCTGCTTGCAAGCCGGCATGGACGACTTCATCGCGAAGCCGTTTTCCTTGTCCACTCTGCGTCGGAAGGCTTCGCACTGGCTGTCCATGGCGGTGCGTGATCCGGCGTTCGCCGCCCCCGAAAGCCCGTCGAGTGAGCCTGCTTCAGCGCGGCCCGTTCAGGCCGAATCGCGCTCCAGCGCGCCGCCGTCATCCGTTGATCTTTCACGTTTGCAAGAGTTGGCGGATGAAGCCGGCTCGCCGCGGATCGTCGAAGAGCTGTCGTTGATTTTCGTCGAGGACATGGATCGGCGTTTGGAATCGTTGCGCGAAGCGGCGGATGAACGCGTCGAGCGTCAGCTGCTCAGCGTGCTTCACTCCGTTAAAGGAGCGTGTTCGAACTTCGGCGCGTTGCGCATGGCGCAGCTGGCCGAAACCATCGAGCGCCGCGCCAAGCGCGGGGATTTGCTCGGGCTGGACTTAGAAGTGAACGAGCTGTGCAGCGAGTTTCAGGTCGTACGCCGCGTGCTCGATCTAGAGGTATTCGGCATTCGCGCGGTGAAACCGCCTGCAGTGGATCTGAACGCGCGCCAATCTTAGTGCTCGGGCCCCTTGCCCGTCTCCGAGTAGAGCAAAGTACCCGAGGACAGCCGCAAACGCCGCCCGCGCCAGGTGACGTGGCGTTTGAGCGCTCCCAGCGCCCAGGCCAGCGCTGCGCCGAGCTCTCGCGCTGGAGCGAGCAGGACTGGTATCCAGGCTCTGCGCCAGCCGCGCAGCGCGACCCAGCCCCCGAGATCTCGCACGAGAAGTACGACCGCGAGCCAGAGCAGGGCGGCGGACCCCCAGAGCTGCCATGCCCCGGCAAGCATCAAGAGTGGGCTCGTCACCGGTTCGAGAAACGCGGCCAAGGGCCGCAGTCGCCAGCGCAACATTGCCCAACGCAAGTGGCGCGAGAATGTTGCACGAAGCGATAACTCGCGATTGGGATTCGCGAGCACCGTCGGAGCGATGACCACGCGCAAGCCGGCGTTCTGGAACATCTTGCCCAGAATGAAGTCTTCGGCGAGCACGCAGGCGAGGCGCGATAACCCGCCCAAGCGCTCCAACGCAGCGCGCGAAAAAAGGGTGGATTTGCCGATCACCGCGGCGTCCCCGCTGAGTGTGGGCAGAGCAGCGCCCGCCGCACAGAAGCCATTCAACTGGACGTTCTCCAGCGCTGCGCCCAGCGTGCGTTCCCCGCTGCCGGCGAACAGGTTCGTGACCATGCCGATGTCAGCGACGTGTAGACGCGCGAGTTCGGACACGTAGTGTGCCGGCGCCAATACGTTACTGTCGCTGATCAGTACGAGATCATAGCGCGCGTGCGGCATCATGCCGAGCAGGTTCCCCACCTTGGGATTGAGCGCCGCATCGCCCTCGTGAATCACGACCCGACAGGGCACGTTCGGGTGTTCTCGTCGCAGTTGAGCGACGACCGCAAGCGCCGGATCCGCGGCGCGGGTCACGCCGAACACCAGCTCGAGCTCGGGATGATCTTGGGTGAAGAAGCTCGCCAGGTTCTCGTACAGCGCTTCGTCCGCACCGTTGAGCGGCTTGAGCACGCTCACGGGCTTCGGCGGCGCGGGCTTTGGCGGCCGCGCGCGCGTCACGCGCAGCACGGCGAGCAGCCCGGCGATGTTCCACGTCGTGCAGGCGGTAACGCAGGTCCAAGCGATGGCAGGGTGCATTCAGCGACTCCTTACCGGCTCCCATGCTACAGGCGTGCCAAGCGCAATACCGCCTCATTTCGAGGGCCTGCGCGGCCACGCCGGTGCTCTGTGAATCCCGGTTCACGGAACAGGTTCAACCAGTTCACACCGGTGCGAACGCCGCACGCTCGCCGCGCTCAAATTTCGCGCAGCGCTGCCAGTGCACCCACGGGGTCGGTCGGCTTCGGCAATGTGAGTGCCGCTAGGGCGTCTGCCACGTAAGCCGGCGTGCGCGCGCCGAGTAACACGCAGCTCAAGCCGGGCAGAGCGCGCAGCGTGGCCAGCGCCTGTCGTGACAGAGGTTCGCGTTGCAACACCGGATCCAAGTGCGGGCTCAACGCGCTTTGAATCACTCGCAAGCGGGCGGCGGTGCGCTCCGCCGCGCGAGCGCGCATCGCCAAGAACAGGCTTTCCAGATCACGCAGGTAGCGACCACGAAAATCACGATACGTTTCGGCGAGCTCGCCGCTCAGTGCACCGTCCAACGCGCGCAGCACCTTGCCGAGGTCGGGCGCGATGACGTGCGACTCGATTTCTTCCCACTGAACCAAGCTAGCGACGCGCGGTTCGATCTCGATGATGCGATCACCCCAGGCGAAAAGATCATCGGCTTCGACACCCGGACCGAGCTCCAGCGCCGGAGCGATGGTGGTGCGGAACTCTCGCTCTAGCGCGAGCAAGTTGCTGCGTGTGAGCTCGAATTTGGGCGCATTTTCCGGGCGAACGGGCTCCGCCAGGCGCAGAATGCTGCCCCCCTGAATGGCATTCAGCGGCCGATTCGTCAGTACCGCAATGCCCTGCTTGGCTGCTTGCACCAGCATGGACTCGGAGCTGCCGCTGGCGAACAGCGCGCCGCTCTCCATCAGGTTCAGCGGAACTTGCACGGCACGGAAGTGGTGTCCGTTCGGCGCCGCTGTGCGCGCGGCAGCGAGCATGCGCGACAAATCCGTGCCGTCACGCGCTTCTTTCGGGCTGACCGCGGTGTTGCTGGATACGCCGTAGTAGGCGATGCGCCCCTTGTTGACTTCGGTCTCCAGGTAGCGAAACGCACGCTCGAGACGCGCATAAAATTCGTCACGAACCGTCGTTAACGGACCTTGGCCGCGCTTGGCGGCATCCGCCAAGAAGTACTCGGGATTGTGCAACAAGAGCACGTCCAGGGTTTCGAGCCCGAGGCGGTCGAGCGAGCGCGTCAGCTGGGCTTCGAGCCACTCGGGATGAATGCAGTGCCAGAGCCCCTCGCTGTACTCGACCATTTCGGGGAACGGCTGCCCGCTGGCTTTGCGTGCCACAGCCAATTCGTAATTAGTTCCCTGCACATAGCCCGCTTTGGAGACGACCACCACGGCGCCGCGCGAGAGCTCGCCCTTGTCCGTTAGTTGCGCCAGTACTTCCCCGATCAGGCGCTCGCTACGCCCGCCGCTGTAGTTGCTAGATGTGTCGATGAGATTCAGCCCCGAACGCAGCGCGAGCTCGAGTGCCGCGCGGTGTTCTGGGTGCACGTCGTCCACCCGGTATCCGCCGAAGCCGATCCCGCCCACGAGCAGGCCGGTCTGGCCGAGTTCGGCGCGTGCATCAGCGCCCCAGCGCTCGGTGTGTTTTGCCGTTTCGGCTGGTGTGGCCCGCCCCGGCAGTGCCCGACGCGCGATGCTGCGCGTGGAATGCGCAGGCACGCTCTGCGCGAGCGCACGTTCGATGTCTGCTGCGTCCGTGAGCGGAGCCGCACAAGTGAAGTTCTGACAGACGTACAGCGCGGCCTTGCCGTTGTGTAAGCTCTTGCCTTGGGTCAAGGGGAGCCCCGCCAACTCGGCTTGCCCCGGATCAGCGTGCGCAAAAATGGCGTTGGGCAAGTAGCGCTCGCCCAACGCTTTGCGCAGCGCCTCGTAGCCGGGCTCGCCCGGACTGCCCACTAGCACCAGTTCTACCGGGGATTGCAGCAAAAAATCCACAACTCCGAGTGACGTGGCGAAGGACCTCGGGGAACGTTCCACCAACTTCCCATAGGCGCGCAGGGCGCGAGCAGCGCGCTCGCGGTAGTCCGTGCGGCCCAGGTGGCTTGCGAGCTTGGCGAGGGCGCGGGCGGCGACCGCATTCGCGCTCGGTAACGCGTTGTCGAACCCCTCGCGCGGACGCGCGATCAGCTGCTCGCTGTCTTTCGCTGTGTTGAAGAACGCGCCGCTCGCCTCGTCGTCGAAATCCAAGAGCAGGCGTTCAATCAAGACCTGTGCTTCGTGCAGGTAACGCTCTGAACCGCCCGCCTCGTACACGGCGATTAAGCCATCCGCTAGAAAGGCGTAGTCTTCCAAGAAGCCGGGCACGTGGGCTCGGGTCCCGCGCGCGGTGTGGAACAGGCCGCCGTCCGGGCGGCGCATGCGGGTGAGCAATGAGCTGGCTGCTCGTTCCGCCGAATCTAAATAGTGACGATACCCGAGCACGCGGTAGCCAGCGGCCATCGCGGATAACATCAAGCCGTTCCAAGAGCTCAAGATCTTGTCGTCCAAAAGCGGCGGGACGCGGCGCTTTCGCGCCTGATACAGCTGCTTTCGTGAACGCTCGAGCTCGGCTCGCAGCACTGGCGCCGGCATTCCGAGCTCCTCTGCCACGCGTTCCAACGGGCGCGGGGTGTGGAGCACGTTCTGCCCTTCCCAGTTACCGGCAGACGTGACGTCGTAATACGCGGCGAAATGCTCGGCTGGTTCCGAGCCCAAGATCTCGATCAGCTCATCCAGGGCCCAGACGAAAAACTTCCCCTCTACGCCCTCGCTGTCGGCATCGGTCGCCGAATAATAGGCGCCTCCCGGCTCCTGCATTTCTCGGATCACGTAGTCGAGCGTTTCACGCGCGACGCGCGCGTACTCCCCAGCGCGCGTTGCCTGGTAAGCCTCGAGGTAAACGCTGGCCAGCTGCGCGTTGTCGTACAGCATTTTTTCGAAGTGCGGCACCAACCAGCGCTCGTCCGTGGAGTAGCGCGCGAAGCCGCCCCCCACATGATCGTACATGCCGCCGTTCTTCATGCCGTCGAGCGTGCTCGTGATCATCTCGAGCAACTCTTCGTTGGGCATCTGTTGCTGGGCGCGCAGTAAAAGCGCGAGCGCGGAACAGGGCGGAAATTTGGGGGCTTTGCCAAAGCCGCCGTAGCGCGCATCGAAGCTGCCGCGTAGCTGGTTGGCCGCGTGCGTCAGCGAGTCACGACCAATGGCCAACGGGGCCGCCATGCGCGCCTGGTTCGCGACGTGTTCGGCGAGCTCCGCCGCCTGCTCGAGCAACGTGCTGCGGTCGCTTTGCCAGAGCTCTTTGATGTTCTGGAGCAGCGTTGGGAACCCGGGCCGCCCGTACTTGTCCACCGGTGGAAAGTACGTGCCGGCGAAGAACGGCTTTTGTTCGGGCGTGAGGAATACGGTCATCGGCCAGCCACCGCTGCCCGAAAGCGCGACCGTGGCGGCCATGTAAATTTCATCCAGGTCCGGGCGTTCCTCCCGGTCCACCTTGATGCACACGAAGTTCTCGTTCATCAGCGCAGCAATGGCTTCGTTCTCGAACGACTCGCGCTCCATGACGTGGCACCAGTGGCACGCGGCATAGCCAATGCTGAGCAAGATGGGCTTGTTTTCCGCCTGCGCGCGCGCGAGGGCTTCCGGGCCCCAGGGGTACCAGGCGACCGGGTTGTGCGCGTGTTGCAGTAGGTAGGGGCTGGTTTCTGAGGCGAGGCGATTGCTGGGCGTCATCGTTTTCTGGCGGCTTTGCGGCTGGGGTGCCGCAATACCAGAACGTGCTCCCGGCGGGGGCTAGCGCGGAAGGCAGCGCGCGTAGGCTCGTGAAAATAGGGGCGTTCTTGCGAACCCAGGCACGCGAGCACCAAGCCGTGCTGGCTGGCCAAGACGCGCGTTGCTTCATCTGCGTAGAGCGCGCGGCCGCCAAGCACGGAGTCGGCAATCACCAGCGCGATGCTGCCGTCTGGCGCTAGTGCGTCTCGAAATGCGGCCAAGCACGCGCCGAACTCGAGCTCCCAGCGCTCGACTGCCGCTTGAAACCCGATCCCGGACAGGCGGCGACGCGCGCCAATTTCCTTGGCCTCGAACGACTTTTCTTCCAGCCCCAACCAACGCAAACGCAGCTCGTGATGGTCGAAATAGTCATACACGCCGGGATAGGGCGGCGAGCTCACGATCAGATCCAAAGAGTTGGGTTCGATGTTCGATAGATCTCGCGCGTCACCCACGGCGCACTTCGCGGCTGGCGCTCCGGGCGGCACGAGCGCGCTGAAAGCCAGCATGCGTTGCGCCAGATCTTTGGCCTTGGTCTCGAAGAAGCGAATCGTGAATCCGCCCGCCAAACGCTTGGGCGCGGTGCGAGGCGCGGTATCGGCGGTTTTTTTACTCACCTTGGTGAGCGCCGCGGACAGCACGAGCAGCAGAGCGCGGTTGACTTCTTTGGCCTCGATCTTCGAGATGCCAGCGCGCAGACCGTCGAGCTCCAGTAACACGTGAGCGTCGTACACCTCCCGATCGGCGGCGCCGTAGCGACGCGTGGGGCCTTGTTTGGCCAAGCGCCGAGCGTTGGCGTGTGCGGTGACGGCCGCTGCTGCGACCACGAGCTCTTCAGCGAAAGCCGGGTTCGCGCCCCGGGATTTGAGCGTGGCGAGTTCCACCGCCAGCGGGTTGGCGTCGATGCCGAAGGCGTAGCGCGCGGCTTGGCGCGCTTCGACAAGGACGGTGCCGCTACCGCAGAACGGATCGAGCACCCGACCGCCGGTGGGCGAAAAACTTTCAATCAAGCGCCGAGCGGTCGTCGGGTGCAAGCGCGCTGGGTAGCTGTGAAAGCCGTGCACGTGCGCCATGGTTGCGTTCTCGTCCGGGTCCACGGCGAGCGCGTGCGTGAGCAATTCACGATCGCGTTCCGAGCCGCCAACCACCCGCACCTCACCGCCCACGTGGCTGAGCGCACGGCGTTGCTTCTTCTCGGGTGCTGGCGGCTTGGCCGCGGGAACGGTTTTCGGGGGCGTGGTCACGGCGTCAGTCTCGGCCTAGGAGCTCGCGGTAAACGCCTGCCACGTCTTCCGCCAGGCGCTGGGGGACGAAGCGCTTCTCCACTTGGCGTCGCCCGTACTCGCCCATTTCGGCGCGCAGCTTGGCGTCCATCACCAGCCGCTTGATGTTCGCGGCCAACGCAGGAACGTCGTCTTGTGGCGACAAAAGCCCGCTCTTTTCGTGCTCGACGACTTCCGGGGTACCGCCGTTGTCGAAGGCGATCACGGGCTTCTTCATGGCCATGGCCTCGGCATACACCAGGCCGAACGGCTCTTCGAAGGAAGGCATGGCCATGATGTCCGCTGCTGCCATCAAGCGCGGCACGTCGTTGCGCAGACCGGTGAAAATTACGTTGTGGGACACGCCGAGCCGCTCAGCCAGCGCCTTCAGCTCATCGGTGTAGTTGTTACCGGGCGGGTAATCTTGCCCAACGATCAGTAGCTTGATGTTGGGGAGCTCGTTTTTCAGCAACCCGAGCGCTTCAATCAACAGACCCTGACCCTTGGTCTTGAAGACACGGGCCACGCAGATCAGCACCGGGGCATCGCTCGCAATGCCGAGATCCGCCCGCACTGGGCCGGGGTCCGTGGCAAAGTCCCACGCCGCGAGGTCGATGGCATTCAACACGCCGCGTGTCTTGTTCGAAGCGTACCCGCCGCCGTTGATCAGAGAGCCTGCGACGAAATTCGAAACGCCGATCAGCGCATTTGTTCGGGCCATTGCCCAGCGCAGCATTGGGCTCATCCAGTGCCCGTACGTGACGTGCACGTGCACGATCGACTTGGCGCCGGTGAGCCGCGCCAAGAGCACAGTGACGAGCGCGTCACGCGGCCGGTCGCTCGTGTGCAGTAGCTGAATGCGATGCTTGCGGATGTAACGTGCGAGCTCGAACAAGCTCCACAGTGCTGGGGCGGTCTTGATGACGGCCTCCCCGCGCTCGAGCAACGACTTGGCGAATAGCTCCGAACCTAAATTGACCGGCTTGATCTCGAGCTCCGGGATGTCCCGCATCGCCTTGAACGTCGGCGTCGGGTCGCCCGCAGGGCCCGTAGCGCAAGCCACGTGCACCTCGTGCGTGGCCCGGTCCAAGTGCCGGATGATGAGCGCGTGGATCCAAGTGTCAGCGCCGAGCGGCGGACGCGTCGCCGTGTGGATGAAAAGGACGCGCGCCTTTGAGTCCAGCGGACGGTTCATTATCACGACCGCACGCTCAGCCCGCAACGACTGCGGAGGCAGACAGATCCAGCATCATGAGCGCAGCATACACCAGGTAGCCAGCGTGACTACATCCAGGAGCGCGTGTCAGGGAGCGTCGGTTTTGGTGTCGCCTTTTACTATTACTCGATCAGGCCCGTTTGGCCGCCGGGGTTAGCGGGCGCGCTCGGCGCGGCGTCGACGCCACGCCACGAAACCCAGTACGCCAAGGAGTGATAGAGCGAAGGGCGCGCCATTCGTTCGGCCTTGGCCGATGCGCGCGCCGCCGCAGCCCTTCGCGCTCTCGACCGCCGCGTCAGCGTCCCCTTGGGCGCTGCTCGTGGTGTACAGGGCGTCCATGGTGGTTTCGTCGCTGCCTTGCAGCACGCGCTTGTTCGTTTCACAACGGCCTGTGGTGTAGAACATCGTGGCCGTGGTCGAGTCATAATCCTCGCCCAAGCCGAAGAAATGACCGGCCTCGTGCGTGGCAATGCTTTGCAGATCGTATTTCTGCGCGCACAGCGTCAGGTCGTCAGGCGTCATTGTGCCCGCCGCCGCTTGGTACGGTAACAAACCATAGGGGTGATTGCTGTTGAAGATCATGTCCGCTTCCACGACGTCCCCCGTTTTCGGGTCGGAGAAGGTTACCGTGAGCGCCAAATCATTCTCGTGCCCTGGCAGCTTGATAGGGCCGTACATGATCTCGCTCTTGCCGTTCGGTTCCTTGCCGAACTCAGCGCCTTTCGTGGAGTCGAACGCCAGATTGGGCAGTTTCGCGCCGCTGCCGAGCCACGTGCCAAAGCCGAGTTGCACCGCTTCCCGCGCGTGCGCGCCCAACTGATCCAAGGACGCGTCCAGGTACAACTTGTTCTTGTTGGCGTGCCAGCGAACGGACTCGCCGTCGCTGCCCTTCTTCAGCGCGGGGTTCCCGCTCACGATCTGCATCACCAGCGCTGGACGTGCGCGGAGGTGGGAGATGCCGGCGGCCCCGCCCAAGCCGAGCACGGCTGAGAGGGCGCCCAAACCGATGATTTTGAGCGAGAGTTTGCGCTTGCGACTGAGCTTCGGCGCCGTGCTTTCGGGCTCGATGCTCGGCTTAACGGTGTGAGCGACGGCGCCGCTCAGCAAACTATTCTGAACGTTCTTCGGCGTCGCGATCGGCTGACGGACTGAGGGTACGGGTTCTAGAGGTTCACTCACGACCGTCATGAACGACGGCGCGCCAGAATCCATGAGGGGTACTGGCGAAATTCGCCGCGAATTGCAGTGAAAAGTGGGGCGTCGGAAGCGCGCGCCTTACATTTCCTGCTGGGTTCCGCTGACTACCGACAATAGTTCCTGGTCGGTCAGCAGCCGATCGGCGGATTTTGCCCGGTCCAGGATGGCGCGCAGCAACGTGTCGTTGCAGGCGATGCCCTGATTCTTCAACCAGTGTTGCACGTTGGACGCACCCGACATGGGGCCGATGCACACGCCCGCGCTCTGCCCAATGCTCGCCGCCGACACCAGGCTGTACACGTGGTCACCCAGCCATTGGCTCTTGGCTTCCGCCTTGAAGATTGCCGCGGCGTGCACGCCCGTCGCCGTACGAAACGCATTCTTGCCAACGAGCGGCTGGTTGTCGTTGATCTCGATGCCGAGCGCGCGTGCGATGTGGGAGCAGTAGCGTGTTACCTGTGAGAGCGAGCGCGGCGCGCCCGACAGCGCCAAGTTGAGTAGCAGCTGCTCCATCGCCGGGTTGCCGACGCGCTCACCCACGCCCAGTGCCGTGGCGTGCAAGCGATCCGCGCCGGCGCGGGCTGCGCTCAGGGCGTTGGCTACGGCGAGCCCGCGGTCATCGTGGCCATGCCAATCAATGCCGATGCGACTGCCCACGATTTCTCGCGTAAAACGCGTAACATTGGCGGCTCCTTCCGGCGTGGCGAAGCCGACCGTGTCGCACACGCACACGCGCGTCGCGCCGCGCTCCACTGCCAGAGAAAACAAAGCGCGAAGCGCATCGGGAGTCGCGCGTGTGGAGTCCTCGGCGACGAAGGTGACCTGCAAACCCCCGGCGCGCGCGGCATCGATCGCGCCTTTCGCGCGACTGACGACGAGTTCGAAATCCCAATCCTCCGCCACTGCGCGGATTGGGCTCGACCCGACGAACAAAGAAGCTTCCACGGCGATGCCCGCGCGCTGCGACACCTCCACGATGGCAGCCACGTCAGAGACCAATGTGCGTCCCGCGCACACCGGTTGAATTGCCCAGCCGTGGGCCGCAATCCCGCGGCACAGCTCGAGCGCTTCGGCGAAGGCGCGCGGTGAAGCGCTGGGCAGACCGACGTTGACGTACTCGATGCCCAGCTCGTTCATGAGCTGAATGCCGAGAAGCTTGGCTTCCACCCCCGGGTTCTTCACGGACGGGCTCTGCAGGCCGTCGCGCAGCGTTTCGTCCAGGAGCGTGACGCGCGACGGCGGCTTGGCTTCGCCTTCCGCGTTCCAATCGAAGATCAGCGCACCGCCGGGTGCCGAGGCCTGCTTCACGCCGGTACAGTAGCATCGTCCTTGCGAGCTGCTGTGCGCCCGGAACGCAGGAACTCAGGCTCCCGCGAGCGCCCCCCAAAAATCAAGCTATAGTCGGGCCCCCATGCTCTCCGCTGCGACAAGACGCCTCATTCAGACTCGCCTGTCTGACGAGATCGGTCGCATCGACAAGGACGCGCCCAATCGGGTCGCATTGGTTTACCCCTCGCCCTACCACGTGGGCATGAGCTCGCTGGGGTACCAGCGGATTTATCGGGCGATTCAGGCCATGCCCGGCGCCATGTGCGAGCGCGTATTCTTGCCGGACGAGGGGGATCGCGCGGGCGCGCAAATCGAGCGGCCGCTCAGCTACGAGAGCCTGCGGGAACTCGGTGAATTTCCGATCCTGGCCGTGAGCGTTGCGTACGAGCTGGAGCTTTCCGGCTTGGTACGCATGCTGGACGCCTCCCGAATTCCGGTGCTGCGAGAAGAGCGCGACGAGCAGGCGCCGTTCATCCTCGCGGGCGGCCCGCTCACTTTCTCGAATCCGCTGCCGCTGGCGCCGATCGTGGACGCGATCGTGATGGGCGAGGCAGAGAGCATCGTCGAATTTGCGATTGAGACGATTCACGCGGCGCCGAGTCGCGCGGTCGCTTTGGCTCGCCTGGCCGAGCACCCAAACATTTTCGTGCCAGCGCACCATGGCAGTACGCTGGCGAAAATTGGCGCGTGCAGTGACGCGCTGTTGCCTGCATACAGCGCGATTCGCACGCCACACACTGAGCTCTCGAACATGTTCCTGATCGAGAGCGAGCGCGGCTGTTCACGCGGCTGCACGTACTGCGTGATGCGCCGTTCTACCAACGGCGGCATGCGCATCGTGCCCAAAGAGCTCATTTTCGAGAAAATCCCGGCGGACGTGAAGAAGGTCGGCCTAGTGGGCGCGGCCGTCAGTGATCACCCGAAGATCATCGAAATTGTCAGTGAATTGGCGGAACGCGGCATGCAGGTGGGCTTGTCCAGTCTGCGGCCGGACCGGTTGAAGGAGGAGTTCGTCGCGGCGCTGCGCAAGGCTGGGCACCGCACGCTGACCACCGCGCTGGATGGCCCGAGTGAGCGCATGCGCGGCTTGATCGATCGCCGCGGGCGCGAGCCGCACTACTTGGCCGCCGCCGAGCGCACGCGCCGATTTGGGTTCGATCGCCTGAAGTTGTACTTGATGATCGGCTTGCCCGGTGAAACGGACGAAGACATCGACGAGTGCGTGCAGTTCGTGGGCACGCTGTCTAAAATTTGTCCGGTGGCGCTCGGCGTCGCGCCGTTCTGTGCCAAGCGCAACACCCCGCTCGATCGCATGCCCTACGCCGGCGTTGCCCGCGTGGATGCGAAGTTGGATCGCCTGCGCAAAGGCCTGCGCGGGCGCGCGGACGTGCGCGCCGTGAGTGCCAAGTGGGCGTGGGTGGAATACGTGCTCGCGCAGGGCGGTGAGGCGGAGGGGCTCGCGTTGGTCGCCGCCGTGCGTGAAGGCGGTCGTTTTTCCGACTATCGGCGGGCGTTCGGCGTGCTCGGGCATCGGCCCGACGGCAGCGGTTACGAGGGCGTAGAAACGCCCATCGCGCCTGAACGCATGAAGCACAAGAAGAAGCTGCCGCTCGTCATTAGCGGCTCGTAGTCCGAACGCGCGGGCCCGTGCTGCGGCGAGCGAGCGGGCGAGCGTTTGGCGCTTCAGCCGTTCTCGGACTCGATCCCTCAATGGCCGTGCTGTGCATTCAACACTTCCACCTTGGCCACGAAGTGACGCCCTGATGCGAGCGTGAAGTAAGCGCGGCCGGCTTGTGCGCCACGCGGTGGGTCGAAGCCGCGCTCGACCAGCTGCGCGGGTTCCGCTTCGTTATCGACCGCGCGATCGGAGAGCGTGATGGTGATGCGAAAGACGCCGGAGCCCGAGGCCACATGGTCCTGGAGCGCGAACAAGCCGGCGCCGAGCAACGCGATGACGCGCTCACGCAGGTGCACGAACTGCTCGGGCGCCGGATTTCCGGAATGGTCCTCGAGGATTTTCGAGCCTTGAATGTGACCGTCAGCGTCTAGTACTACGGCGACGGTAAAGGGGCGCTGGGTGCCTGCCGGCAGCGTTTGCCAGATCGGATCTGCACCCGTTGCCGGTGGAATGGCCCGCGTGAATGCACTCGGTAAGCGCAGCACGCCGGGCGGCAGAGCGTCGGAACCGAAGGCACCGGTTGCCGCGACGGTGTTCGGCTTACCAGTGCCCTCCACGGCGTTGGCTGGCGTCGAGCTTTGAGCCGCGTCCGCTTGGACGTGGCGCGGTGGTTTGTGAATGCGCGTGCGCGGAGCTGGCGTTACCGGCGCGGTTCCTTCGGCAGTCGGCGCGAACGCGGGCGCGGCGGCCAGCGCAGGCGCGGGACCTGCGGGCGGCTCCGGTGCTCGGGCGGATGGCAGCGCGGGTTCTGGGCTCTCGTTGTTGGGTACGGTCGGCACACCGTCCGGAGTGGCGATGGCGTCCACTTCCAGCGCGCTGCCCGCCCAGGCTTCTGCGCGCGTGGTCGACACCTGCGTCAACTGCGGCGGGCGCCGTACGGCGAGCATCAGCGACAGCAACGCGCAGCCATGCAGCCCGAGCGAGCCGAGCAGCGGCGTGATGGGGCCTGCGAGCTGCGTGCGCATCCGAGATCCATTCTGACATCGCCCCGCGCCAACTGTTCCCCGAATATTTCGGGCCAGGTGGGTGCGCCTCAGCGCGTGCGAAAAAGCGCAGACACGGGCACTTCCGGCGGGCGTTCGCGATCCGAAGCGCTGTTCGCGCCCACTTCCGGTGTTTCCTCCGCCTCAAGCACACCCAAGGCCTGGCGCAGCGCGACGTCATACAGGTGCGTCGGTCGAATGTTGCCGAGGGCGGCGAACACGTTAGCGCGCACCTTCGGGTTCTTGGTATTCAGATCCGTGAGCAGCGTTTTTATCTGCTTTCGTTGCAGGTTCTCTTGTGAGCCGCACAAATCACAGGGAATGATCGGGAAAGCCTTGGCTTCAGCAAACTCTGCGAGCTCGACCTCACTCACGTACACGAGCGGGCGGATTACCACATTGCGGCCGTCGTCCGAGCGCAAGCGCGCCGGCATGGCCTTCATTTGCCCGGAGTACAGCAAGTTCAAGAGCAGCGTTTCGATCACGTCGTCACGGTGATGACCGAGCGCGATCTTCGTACACTTCATGTCCGCGGCAACGTTGTACAGGATGCCGCGTCGTAGGCGCGAGCACAGCGCACAGAAGGTTTTGCCTTCCGGCACCTTCTCCTTGACGATTGAGTACGTGTCTTCTGTAACGATCCGGTACTCGTAGCCTTCACGCTCGAAGTAGTCCGGTAGCGTGCGGCTGGGAAAGCCTGGGTGCCCTTGGTCGATGTTGACCGCCACAATCGAAAACGGAAACGGCGCGCGGCGCTGGATCTGCCGCAGCAGGTACAGCATGGCGTATGAATCTTTGCCGCCGCTGACCGCGACCATGATGCGATCCCCCGGCTCAATCAGCCGAAAATCATGGCTGGCGCGGGCAACTTCGGCGAGTAGCCGTTTTTCGAGGCGATCCATCATACTACTCGATCAGTTTTGGGCAGGATCCGATCCGGGCGGCGTGACAGCGCGGCACTGCGGAAGGGAGTCTTTGCGCGAATTTCGAGCTGCGGCAAGCTCGATGCGTGCCCGGCGGGGCGCCAGGGTGCTAGGCTCGACGCGCCGTGTTGTTCGCGAAATTCGCTCAATTTACCTGCATCGCTTTGGCCGCGGCCGGCGTTTATTCGTTCGTATCCGCCGCGCGTGACGGCGAAACGCGCCGTGCGTGCACCCCGCTCTGCGCGATGCACCCGGATTACGCCGCGCGCAATCGCACCGCGCCGGATTTCGAGTTGCCCAAGCTCGGTGGCGGTACCGCGCGCCTGTCCAGCTATCGAGGCAAGATCGTGATCTTGAATTTCTGGACCAAGACCTGCCGGCCCTGCCTGGAAGAAATGCCCGGGATCGCTAGCTTGGGCAAGGCCATCGCCACCCATCCAGACATGGCGCTGCTCACGATCTCTACGGATGATGATCTGAATGACGCGCGCGAGACCTTGAAATCCGTGCTCGGCGGCGCGGAGCCGCCGTTCGTCGTGATGATCGACCCCGAGTCCAAGGTCGTAGCCGGTAAGTTTGGCACCAAGCTGTATCCGGAAACGTGGTTCATCGATCGCCAAGGCGTGATTCGCGGCCGCGTAGACGGCGGGCGCGAGTGGAACGCCGCGCTGACTTTGGATTTGGCGCGCAGCTTCGACGACCCGATTCAATGCGGTGTGACTTATCGTGAGCACGCCGCGCAAGGCCCGTTTGCCGGCATCTGCGGTGAAATTGCGCCGAGCCTATGAGCCGTGAAGGTCCTCGTTTGTCGCTGTGAAGACGTGACGTTGCACGAGCTCGAGCACGCCATTTCGCTGGGCCATTGTGATATCGAGTCTTTGAAACGATACACGGGCTTTGCTACCGGCGTTTGCCAGGGCAAAGCCTGCCTAACGGCGTGCGCTCGGGTGCTCGTGGCCCATGGCGGCGATCCGGGCCAAGGCATCACGGCGCGGCCGCCGTATCATCCCGTACTGCTCGCTAAGCTTTCGGGCCTCGATCCAGACTTGGATCTTTGACGTATGTTGTGGGGTCTGTGCGACGTTCGGCGACCCTTCCGCGGCTAAAATACTAGCGCACCGCGGCGCCTCGGCGGGTGTTCCGAGGCGGCGTGCTCCTGCCTTTTGGGCTCGCGCGGAGCGGTTCCGGCGGTCGCCCCCGCATGATGTCTGCTACACTGTCCGCCGTGAAAGTCCGTCTCATCAAAGAACTGCGTTTCGAAGCCGCCCACCGTTTGCCCAAGGTGCCTGAGGGCCACAAGTGCGCTCGGCTACACGGCCACAGCTTCAGGATCGAGCTCGCCGCTGAGGGCGAGGTGAACCCAGATACGGGCTTCTTCATCGACTACAGCCGCATCGATGAGCTTTGGCAGCCGCTGAACGACATGCTGGACCATCACTACTTGAATGAAGTGCCGGGCCTCGAAAACCCAACCAGTGAAGTGCTAGCGCATTGGCTGTGGCACAAGATTAAGCCCACATTGCCCGAGCTCACCCGCGTGATCGTTCACGAAACCTGTGATGCGCGCTGTGAATACGAAGGCGGCTGATTCGTCTTCTTTGGGTTGATGGTCACGCTTTGCGGCGTAGCCGTCACAGCCTTCGGCGTCGAGTTACGGTAGCCCGAAGCGTTGCTTGTTCTGCCCGACGAACTCCACGTAAGCCGAGGCCTCCAAGCGGCCTTCGATTTCGCCCGCGTCCACCGCGGCCTCGAGCGCGCGCTTGATGTCACCAATCAGGCGTGAGGGCGGCAGCTTGAACGCGACCATGATTAGGTTCCCAACGCCCGTGGGTAGCAGCGGTTGCACTGAATCTTCCGCCGCCAAGGACGAAATGCGCTCACCTAGCTCATCAATCTGAGTGATGCCGCGGCGCTTCTTTTCCGGGCGTTTAGTGGTGATGTCGGCGCGCGACAAGCACAGCAAGTCTTCCAAGTATGGGCCGATTTCTTTGGCGAAGCGACGCACCGCGCTGTCCGTCCACTTGCCGTCGTATTGGCTGGCGCGCAGGTGATGGAGCACCAGGAAGCGCACTTCATCACGCAGCGCTTCGTCCGCCGAAAACAGCCGTTCGCGCCGCTCGAGCTTGTCGAACATGCGAGCGCCGACCTCTGCATGGCCGAAGAAGTGGACCTCGCCGCTCGGCGAGATCGAGCGCGTGCGCACCTTGCCGATATCGTGGAACAGCGCTGAGTAACGGACCTCGACCCGTTGCACACTTTGCGTGACGACTTGCTTCGTGTGTTTCCACACGTCCTTGTGCCGCCACTCCCCATCGCCGAAACCGACCATCGCCTTCACTTCCGGCAAGAGCGAATCCAGAACCCCGCTGACCAGCAGCGAATCCAGGCCGTGGTCGGCATGCTCGCCCATCATCACGCGATCGAGGTGCGGGCGGATGTCGCCTGGGCTCAGCGCGTCGAGATCGACGGCGCTGATCAGGGCGACTGGCCGGTCAGGCTCGCCGCGTTCCGCGCAGGCCACGGCGCGTTCGAGCGCGTCGATGGCGCGCGAGGCGTCGGGTGCAGGAACAACGGACTCGTGCGACATCGGATGCTCGGCCAGGAAAGGAGCCTCTTTGTATTCGGGCAGCTCGCGAGCGCAAGAACAATCGTGACTTTAACACGGGCCAGCGCGAACCAGCCCGAGCCCAATTTTCCAGGCTTTTGTGATGAAACAGCAGCTCGCGTGCGCAAAACGAGCCCAAATGCGGGGCGCGCGATAGGCTAGGCAGGCCATGGCCCAGGCTCGGCTCGTGCTCGCTCTTCCCACCCGAAATCGCGATTTCGGGCGGATTTTCGCGCGCGTGCTGTGCATTTTGTTCGCCACGCTCGGGGTGCTCCCGTTGCTTTCCGGCTGGTTCCTGTCGTCCAGCTGGGTTTCGGACTGGGCGGCCCGGGAAACGGCGCGCGTCCTTAAAGAACAGCTCGGCCTTACGGCCAGCTACCGAGTCGAGCTCAAGCTGCTGCCGTTGCGGTTGACGGTGAACGAGCTGGTCGTGCCCGCGTCCGACGGCGGGCCCCCGGCCCTGCAGGTAAGCCGGGTAGCGGTGACGCCGCGAATCTTCTCGCTGCTCTCCGGCAAGCTCGGGGCGGGCGATGTCGAGGTGGATCGGCCCCAGGCGCGCTTAGTGATCCGGGACGGCAAGATCCAAAACCTGAGTTATCACTTACCCGAACTCGGGAAGACCAAGCGCGCGCCCTCCAAGCAGGCCCCTTTTGGTTCGCTCTCGATCGGTGACGCACGCTTCGCGCTCGACATCGATGGCGTCCACGTCGAGACCGGTGAAGTCGACCTGGACGTGTTTGCCGAACAAGGACCAACGTTCGAAATCGCGCTTCGCTCCAGCGGCGCACACATTTGGCGAAACCGCGTCGTGCGCGGTGTGCCGCCTCCGCCGCCCGGGACAATTGCGGCGGATGAAGACGTGCTTTGCCGCCTCGAGTTGCGCGCGCGCTACGAGCCCGGGGATGTCTTGATTCGTCGCCTGTCTGCGCTGGGCGCGGCAGACCTTGATCCGGAGTCGGGTACGTTGCCCACGTGCGATGTCGTTCGGGATGACGCTCCGGGGCGCGTGGAATTGCGCCTGTCGCAAGTGCGAATTGGCCTCAGAAAGGGCGAGGTTCCGCTGCTGGATGGGCACGTGGCGCTGCGCGCGCCGCTGCCGCTCGTGAACCGCTTCGTGCGAGCGGGGCCTTTGCTCGGCTGGGTTTCTTTCAATGGCGACGTTCGTTACGACGGTCGACACAAGTTGCCGGAGGTGCACGGTAAGTTGACGGGCTCGGGCGTCCAGTTCGAACGCTTCAAGCTCGCCAAGAAGCTAGACGTGGATCTAGACATAGCGGGCGACGCGATCGACATCCCGCACTACTACATGGCGTTCGCGGACGGCGATGTGAACCTGAAGAACGCGCGCATCGAGCCATTCGCGCCCGGCGTGGTGATGAGCGCCGAACGCGTCGACAGCAGCGCGATGACCTTCCAAGGTTTGATGCGGGATTTGGGCGTTACCGACAACACGCTGATCAAATGGGACTTCAACGATCTCCGCGTGAGTAAGATTTCCGGTACGATTCAGCCGCTGAAGATCGACGCGGAGGTATACGCAGACACGAAAAACTTCGAGGTCTTCGATCTATCTTTTCAGGACCCTAAGAAAAAGCGAATGATCGGGGTGAAAGCGCCGCTCATTCGCGGGCACCTCGGAGTGCGGCCGGCTTCGTTCGACATCTTTGATACGCGGACGGACTTCGGCAAGAGCTCCGTTTTCGTCAAGTCCGTCTCGATCGCGTATGCCGACGCCGCCGTGAAAATGTCCGTGCCGAAAGGCGCGCACATCGATTTGTCCGATATCAGCCCGCTCGTACAAATTCCGATCGCCGGGAAGGCTGATCTGGATGTCGATATGAGCGGCGACCCGTCGGCGGCGCTGCTCACCGGCAACATGAAGATCCAAGATTTCGTGTTCGGGGGTTTTCCTTTCGGCGACATCACCAACGCGAAGCTCCGCTTCACGCCGTTGATCTTGGACCTGTCCGACGTCCAGGCTCACAAGGGTAAGAGTGACTACAGTGTGCCCAGTGCCCGTCTGAACTTCGACGGGCCACTCGCGAGCCTGGTCACTGACGCGCGCGTCAAGAGTTCCAACTTCGATTTACGCGATTTTTTCGGCATCTGGCACTTCGACGTGGACCCACGCTTCGATGACATTCACGGGCAAAGCGCGCTGGATGCAACGGTGCACTACGTGCTTGGCGGCCCGGAGGATCGCTGTGCTGGCGGCAACCTGCGCGTGGCTGGCCGCGCGCGGCTGAACGCGCTCGATTTGTTCGCTGAAACGTACGACTCGGGTGATGCCGATTTCGACTTTCGCTGGTCCGACCGCGACGCGACCTATCAAGGTGTGGATCTGAGCGTGCCGAGCCTGACCCTGCACAAGGGCAGCGGCACGCTGGTGGGCGCGTTCGGTATGCGTCAGGGCGGCAGGGTTTACGGGCATTTCGTGGGCAGCGCGGTGCCGCTCTCGCATTTGGATGCTTTGCCCACGCTGCTGCGCGCGGCCGAGGGCCAAGTCAGCGCCGTGGCTGAGGTGAGCGGCACGGTGGACGCACTCGCGTTCAACGCAAGCGGTCGCGTCTCGCCGCTCCGAGTCGGGCGCGCGACGCTCCCGGCCTCCAAGTTCGACGTACGGCTCTTGCCCATCGTGCGCGAGCAGAAGGTGATTGGAACGACTCGCTGCGGCAAGCCCATTGGCGCCCCGTTTGATCGCGCCGACTACGATGCCGATCGCGCGAGCGGCATTTTCCACACGAGCGCGGATCTGTTCGGCGGCCAAGTGAAGTTCGACGACCTCACCATTACTCGCCAGGCCAACAAGGTCGTGCGCGGCGAGGTGCGCTTTTCTGGCTTGGACGCAGGCGTGCTGGCCGAGCTTTCGCCGACGCTCGGTGATTCCGAAGCCAGGCTCACGGGCAAGTTGGGCGGTCGGCTCTCGTTGCGCGAGCTGCGCATGAATGCGCCGCTCGACTCCAAGTTGGAGCTGGCTCTGTCCGAGGTCGACGTGGTGCGCCGCGGCTACCGCATCGAGCTGGCGTCCGGCTCGCACGCGATCGAGTTCGAGAACGGCCGCTTCTCACTGCCCGGCGTCGGCTTCACGGCCACCACGCCGCGCGGGCAACAGGTCACGTTCGACGCACAGGGCGCCATCTTCAACGTGGCCACTTTCCCACAAATCAGCGCGAAGCTCAGCTTGCGACCGATGCAGCTCGAGAGCTTGGTCGGCATCATTCCGCGCGCCGAACGCGCGCAGGGCGTGCTTTCTGGACAACTCACGGTGGTGGGTCCACTGTTTGCGCCGCGCTTCGCCGGCGGCTTCGATCTCGAGCACGGCGAGCTGTCGATTCGCGGTTTGCCGCTTCCGGTGTCGGATATCAACGTCGCGCTGCGCGTCGACGGGAACGAGTTGCGCGTCGCAGACGCCACCGCACGGGTCGGCGCCGGGACGCTGCAAATGAGCGGCGGGGCGCCGCTTTTGGGCCTGAATTTGGGCGCGGCACGTTTCGCGATCGTGGCGCGCGACCTGGCGCTGCCGGTCAACGACGGCATTCGCGCCGTGGCGGACGCAGACCTCAACCTGAGCTTTACGTCGACGAAAGACAGCGACGCGGAACGAGACCTGCCGCGCGTGACCGGCGACGTAACGCTGCGCACGTTCGAGTACACGCGACCGGTGACGATGACCGCAGACATTGGAAGCCTCACTCAACGCGGCAAACGCACTGAGGTGGAGGCTTACGATCCCGCGGATGACATGGTCCAGTTCGAGGTCCGGCTGCGCTCGCTGCGACCGATGAAGCTGCAGAACAACCTAATCGACGCCGAGCTGGACATCGCGGACGAAGGGCTGCTGCTGGCCGGCACCAATGGTCGCTTCGGCTTGCGGGGCGCGGTGCGTCTCCGGCCGCGCGGCAAGATCTTTCTACGCAGGAGTGAGTTCGAGGTCACCCAGGGCCGAGTGCGCTTCGACGACTTGACGCGCATCGCCCCCGAGGTGGACGTCACCGCCGTCACCGAATACCGACGTTACCAGACGAACACGCCCGCCGCGTCTTCAGCTCCGACCGCAACAAGCGGCGCGTCCAGCGCACCCACGTCGCAGGGGGGGCGCTGGCGCATCCAGCTGCACGCTCACGGCGACGCAGACAAGTTGAAGGTCGACCTGACCAGCGATCCCGCGCTGGCTCAGGACGACATTTTCTTGCTGCTCACGGTCGGTCTAACTCGGGCCGAGCTGGACCAAGCCCAGTCGGCGAGTGTTGGCGAAAGCGTGGCGCTTGAGGCGCTGGGGTCGCTCAGTGGAGCGGATCGCGCCGTGACCGACGCTGTGCCGTTGATCGACGAATTCCGGTTCGGCAGCGCCTATTCGTCACGTACCGGTCGCACGGAGCCGACCGTCACCATCGGCAAACGGTTGTCGCAACGCATCCGCGCCAACGTAACCAGCGGCGTCGCCGATTCGCGCGAGGTGCGCTCGAATGTCGAGTGGCAACTCAGCCCGCGCGTGAGCGTAGAAGGCTCGTACGACAACGTGAACGACATCTCGAGCTCCACCCTGGGCAATCTGGGCGCGGACGTGCGCTGGCGCCTCGAATTCGAATGAAGGCGGCCGGGGGCTCGGCCGCGACAGCGCGGCGTATTTGCCGGTGCTGGAATCGATTTGGCCGTTCAGCATTAAGCCCGGGTTCTGCCCGCCGTTAGGTCCATTCGAGGATTCCGACAGTGACCCGAATGCCTGTGCAATCGCGGAGCGCGGGATGAAAATCCTGCTTGCCGACGACGAGCCCATCGCTCGGACCATGCTCGAGCATTGGCTTACCGGGTGGGGTTACGAGGTGATCACCGTTCGCGATGGCGAGGCGGCACTGAACGCCCTAGCCGCGGATCCGGAGCTGCGCCTGGCGATTCTCGACTGGGTGATGCCGAAGTGCGATGGCATTGAGGTTTGCCGGCAAATCCGCAATGGCCCGGCCGAGCCGTACACCTACGTCGTGTTGCTGACCGCCAAGGACGACAAGTCAGACATCATTCAGGGCTTGGACGCGGGCGCGGACGACTACCTGGTTAAGCCCTGCAACCCACTGGAGCTGAAGGTGCGGCTGCGGGCCGGGCGGCGCGTGATCGAGTTGCAAGAGCAGCTGGTCGCGGCGCGCGAAACGCTACGTTTCGAGGCCAGGCATGACTCGCTGACGCAGCTCTTGAACCGCGGTGCGACGCTCGAGCAACTCGACCGCGAGTTGGTGCGTTCCCAGCATCGCAATGCGCCAGTCACGGTGGTCATGGCGGATCTCGATCACTTCAAAGCCATCAACGACACCTTCGGGCACTCGACCGGTGATGTCGTGCTGCGCGAAGCGGCGCGCCGCCTGAAGCTCGGCGTGCGCGCCTATGACTCAGTGGGCCGCTTGGGCGGCGAGGAGTTCATCGGCGTGTTGCCCGAATGCGACGCCGAAATGGGGCATATCGTCGCACAACGCTTGTGCCGCTCGGTCTCCGATGCGCCCGTGCTCACACCCATGGGCAAGGTGCCCGTGACGATCAGCATCGGGCTAGCAGCCTCCGATCAGTTTCCAGGCGCGAAGGCTGAAGACCTGATTCGGGCGGCGGATGCTGCGCTGTACCAAGCCAAACACACGGGTCGCGCGCGCTGTGTGCTCGCTAGCGGGGCCGATTGGCAGACACATGCTCCAATCAATGATCCCGAGGCCACCACGTTAAAGCCGCTGTCGGCCGCCCACGTCTGAATTGCGCACTCGCGCCTCGCTGCGCACGTTGGAGTAAACCGGCTGGGCGCACGGCTGGCCCGTCTGCGTTTCGCATGGGCCTGGCCCGGTGCTAGCGTCAGCGGGTGCTGCGCATGTTCGGCTTTCCGCGGGTGGCCCTCGCACGCAGCCCAGGAGGAGTGCATGAAGATCGGTATTCCCAAGGAGATTCGCCCCGGTGAGCGGCGAGTCGCGGCGACGCCGGACACGGTCAGCCGCCTCTTGAAGTTGGGCTTCGACGTTTCGGTTCAGAGCGGGGCGGGGGCTGGCGCGTCCTTCAACGACGCGGAGTACAGTGCGCTCGGCGCCACCATCGTGCCCGACGCGCAAGCCCTCTGGGAACAGAGCGAAATCGTGCTCAAGGTGCAGCCGCCCGAGCAGAATAACGCGCTCGCGGCCCACGAAGCGGATTTGCTGCGCGAGGGCGCGGTGCTGGTCAGCTTCATCTGGCCGGCCAAGAACGCGGAGCTCGTGGAACGACTGGCCAAGCGCCACGCCACGGTGCTCGCCATGGACCAGGTGCCACGCATCACGCGCGCGCAGAAGATGGACGCCCTGAGCTCCATGGCCAACATCGCGGGCTATCGCGCGGTGATTGAAGCCGCGAGCTTCTACGGCCGCTTCTTCACCGGGCAAATGACGGCTGCGGGCAAAGTACCGCCCGCGAAAGTGTTGGTCATCGGCGCGGGCGTCGCCGGCTTAGCCGCAATCGGCGCTGCGCGGAGCTTGGGAGCCATCGTGCGCGCGTTCGACACGCGCGCCGAAGTGCGCGAGCAAATTCAGAGCATGGGCGCCGAATTCCTGGAGGTGCACATCAAAGAAGAGGGCGCCGGTTCCGGCGGCTACGCGAAAACCATGAGCGCGGAATTCATTGCGGCGGAGATGGCGCTCTTCGCCCAGCAAGCCAAGGAAGTCGACATCATCATCAGCACCGCATTGGTGCCAGGTAAAGCGGCGCCAGTGTTGATCACCGAAGACATGGTGAACGCAATGCGGCCGGGCTCGGTGATCGTGGATCTGGCGGCGGAAGATGGCGGCAATTGCGCTGTCACGCGCCCGGGTGAAGTGGTCACACAGAGCGGCGTCACGGTCATTGGCTACGTGGACTTGCCGAGTCGTTTGGCGCCCACTGCAAGCCAGCTGTACGGCAGCAACCTCACGCACCTCCTGGCCGATATGGGCGGCGCCAAGAGCTTCCACGTGGATTTGGAGGACGCCGTGGTGCGAGGCGCCATCATTTTGCACGAAGGTAAGTTGGTTTGGCCGGCCCCGAAATCGGCGCCGCTGAACCCACCACCTGCGCCCAAGCGGCAAGCACTCTCCGCCCATGCGCCCGCTGCTCCGGTCACGCCCGTGGCCAAGCACGCTTGGCGCAGCGCTGCGTTTGCCGTGGTGGGTGCGGTGCTCTTGGGCTTGCTCGGGTCGGTCGCACCGAAAGAGTTCGTGTCACATCTGACGGTGTTCGTGCTGGCGTGCTTCGTTGGTTGGCAGGTGGTGTGGAACGTGACGCCCGCTTTGCACACCCCCCTCATGAGCGTCACCAACGCGATCAGCGGCATCATCTTGGTGGGCGGTATGCTGCAAATCTCGGGGCCACTCAGCTCGCCGGTCACGTGGCTGAGCGCTGCCGCGGTGCTGCTCGCCACCATCAACATCAGCGGCGGCTTTTGGGTCACCACGCGCATGCTGCGCATGTTCCAGCGGTAGTCATCATGCCTGATAGCCTCACTACGACAGCGTACCTGGTTGCTGGGGTGCTCTTTATCCTGAGCCTAGCTGGGCTCAGTACGCAGAAGACCGCGCGCCGCGGCAACGCCTTCGGCATTGCGGGCATGCTCTTGGCGCTCGGCATTACGGCGCTCGGCCATGTGACGAGCTTCGGCGCGCTCGCGCTCGCGCTAGGCGTGGGCAGTCTCATCGGTGCCGTGTTGGCGATGCGCGTCGAGATGACGTCCATGCCGGAGCTCGTGGCGGCGCTGCACAGCTTTGTCGGGTTGGCCGCGGTGTTGGTTGGGGTCGCGAGCTATCTCGGCGTCAAACCGCATCTGAATCACGCCGAAGGCGTCATTCACGCGGTCGAGGTGTTCCTCGGCGTATTCGTGGGGTCTTTGACGTTCACCGGCTCAGTAGTCGCGTTCGGCAAGCTACGCGGGGTGGTGGGTAGCAAGCCGCTCTTGTTACCGGGTCGCCATTTATTCAACCTGCTCTTGCTGCTGGTCAGCCTCGGGTTGGGGGCGCATTTCTTGTCCGCGCCTGGCCACGACGGCCAAAGCTCGCTGCTGATCATGACGGGCGTCGCCGGGCTTTTGGGCGTGCACTTAGTGCTCGCCATCGGTGGCGCCGACATGCCCGTGGTCGTATCCATGCTCAACAGCTATTCCGGCTGGGCGGCGGCTGCGGCCGGCTTCATGCTGGAAAATGACCTGCTGATCATCACGGGGGCGCTCGTCGGCTCGAGCGGCGCGATCCTTAGCTACATCATGTGCAAGGCGATGAATCGCTCCTTTTTTAGCGTGATTTTCGGCGGTTTCGGCGCCAGTGAAGGCAGGGCGCCTGCGAAGGCCGCGGGTGACGCGCCTCAGGGAGAAGTCACGTCAGTAACGGCCACCGAAACCGCGGCGCTGCTGCGCGACGCGAAGCAGGTCGTGATTGTGCCGGGCTACGGCATGGCCGTCGCGCACGCCCAGCACCCCGTGTACGAGATTGCACGGGCTCTACAAAAGCGGGGTACCCAGGTGCGCTTCGCCATTCACCCCGTAGCGGGCCGCTTGCCCGGCCACATGAACGTGTTGCTCGCTGAAGCCAAAGTTCCTTACGACATCGTGCTCGAGATGGAGGAAATCAATGAGGATTTCCCAAACACGGATGTGGTGCTGGTGATCGGCGCGAACGACATCGTAAATCCGGGCGCGCTCGACGACCTCCAAAGCCCCATTTACGGCATGCCCGTGCTCGAGGTGTGGAAGGCGAAAGCCACCATCGTCATGAAGCGCAGCATGGCCAGCGGCTACGCGGGCGTGGAAAACCCACTGTTCTTTCTGGAGAACACGCACATGCTGTTCGGCGACGCCAAGACGAACGTGGACGCGATTTTGGCTGCGTTGCGCGCGGCTGCGCCCTCGGCCGCCGCTGAGTAGCTACTTGACCACCACCGGCGGCACCGGCGGGGCCTGGAACTCATCCCAAGCTGGCGTCACGTCATTCTCCGCGAAGTCGGTGATTGCGGCTTGCTTACTTGCGTCGAGCTTCACCAGGTTGCGCTGGTTCCACAGGAAGACCGCGCTGTGCTGCTCGAGCTTGCCGCTGCCGTCGTCCACCAAGGCTGCCATGTACAGCTGCGACATGGGCTTCATGTCCGTTGGGTGCTCCATGTTTTGGATCATTCCCGGTGACTGGCGCGTCGAGGAGAAAATCAAAAAGTAGTACTTCTTGCCATTGGCTTCGCGCACGAGCGGGGCCCACTTGGGCCAGCTGTTGTGCACGCCCGGGCTGACTTCTCCCGAGCACATCGGTGGGTCATTGGCGATCAGGCGCTGCGCGGTGCCGCCGGCCGCCGGCACAACCCACACTTCACCCTGCGGCCGGTAGTACATCTCTTGATCCGCCGCCGGCAGCGTCTTGAAGTTGTCGACGCGCGTGTAAGCGATTAGCTGATCGTCGCCCGAGTAGTCCGGGTAGTACTCGGCGTGCGCCGGGTCGCTCGCGCCCGACACCGGTGTCGCCTTGCCACCCATGCCGTTGTTGAATGGCACGGTGTAAATATCGACGCCCGTGAGCGGTGTTTTACTGTTCGCGCCGTGCCCGATGCGACCGTCCGTCGTCGAATCCGTCGACGTATACGCGATGGTCGTGCCGTCGTGGCTCCAATCGGGGGTGACGGCGCCGCGCGGGTCTCCTGTGCGCGGGATGATGCCCCAGCCCACGTTCTGTTGGCTGATGAACGCCTTGAAGTAGGCGTTGTCGTTGTTGGTCGTCGGCGCGTCGCCCGCTGCGGCCAAATCAACCCAAATCAAGTCATCCAGACCCGTGTAGCTACACTCGCCACCTGGGCAACCGAACACCCACGGTTGAGCCATGTCGATGGTGCGTTTGCCGAACGAGGTCACGTAGCGCTTGCGAGCGGCCCAGTCCGCGTTCGAGAAGGTGGTTGCGCCTTGCCACGACATCTGACGAAGGAGCTTGCCCATCGGCGTCATGTAATCGGGCGCGCTGCCCGCGTTAGCCGCGGTGATGCTCGAGACCGCCACGTTCCACGGCCAGCGGTCGGTTGTTGCCACTGCCGCCCCGTCCGGCGCCGAAGAGTGACAACCCAAACACGCCACCTGACCAGTTGGCGTACCTGGCCAGTCGGACGCCTGCTTTGCAGTGCCATCGGCGCCGATGATCGGATCTTTGACGTCCGTGGGTAATAGTACCGGGACGATGCCTTCGTCTCCGGGGCTGAAGCCGTACAGCCCGTTTTGGCCTTTCACGGCTGCCGCAGCCCAAAACACCATGCTGCCGCCGGCTTTGACCGGCGCGATGCGGAACTTGGTCTTGCTCTCGCTGGGCGCTCCGCTGCCAGTGCTCGCGCGAACGGTGACCGTGATGTCCTCGTCGAACACGTTGTAGGTCAGGCCTTGCGGCGTAGTGGCGTCCTTGTTGTCCCACGCCTCCACCGGAAACACCCAAGTGTCCTTGTTGGTATAGGCGACCAGGTCGTTGGCCTCACGGTCGGCATGAACGGTGATTTGGAATACCGTGCCGGCCGCTGCCTTTACGTGCACGCGCTCGCGCGTCCAATTGTACGGCACCATCGATCCATCCAGCGGTTCCAGGATGCACGGGCCGGCGCCGCTCGGAGCGCCGCTGAATTGTGCGGCAACGCTCGCATCGACGCCGTCGAAGATGGGCGCTTTCGCAAAATCAGTGCAGCCAGTGGTGCACAGTGGAGTGCGCGCGTCCGCTGCATCACTTTGACCGGGGCCCACCGCCAACCCACCTGCCACGCCGCCCGGATCGATATTGATGCCGCTACCACCGCCTTGGCTAGCGTTGTCGCCTCCGCCACCATCGCGGTGAACCCCTGCGCCCCCGCCGGAACTCGCGGAGCAGCCCAGTGAGCCGGCCAAACACAGCGAACCGACTAGGTAAGCAACCAGCGTGGATTTTTTCATAGGCGTTCTGTTTTGGAAAAGTAGCAGCGCTGTTCGCACGATGCTCCAAAAATTGTGGAATCAGTTCCAGGTCCAGACCGAGGTTCCGGCTCGGCTGTGAGTTTGCGTCTGCGCAGAAAAGTTCCTAACCTCGGCCAATGCCCGAGTTCATTTTCACGATGCAGGAGGTGACGCGCGTTCACCCTCCCGACAAGAAAGTCCTCGAAAACATCACCCTCGCCTTCTTCCCGGGCGCCAAAATCGGCGTGATCGGTACGAACGGCTCCGGCAAGAGCTCGCTCTTGCGCATCATGGCCGGCGTCGACAAGGAATTCATGGGTGAGGCCAAACCTCACCCCGGCACGAAGATCGGTTACTTCGCGCAGGAGCCGGACTTGGGCAGCGCTAAGACGGTGATCGACGCCGTGAACGAGGGAGTGGCGGACATCCGCGCGCTCGTCAAAGAGTTCGAGGACGTGAGCATGAAGCTCGGCGAGCCTCTCGCGGACGACGAGATGACGCGCGTACTCGAAAAGCAAGCAGCGCTCCAAGACAAGATCGACGCCATCGACGCGTGGAACCTGGATCAGCGCTTGGAGATGGCGATGGACGCCCTCCGCTTACCGCCGCCTGACGCAGAGATAGCCAAGCTTTCCGGCGGCGAGCGTCGGCGCGTCGCGTTGTGCAGAATCCTGCTTTCAAGGCCGGATATGCTGCTTTTGGACGAACCAACGAATCACTTGGACGCCGAGTCCGTAGCCTGGCTCGAGCGCTTTCTGCACGAGTACCCGGGCACCGTCGTGGCCGTCACCCACGATCGCTACTTCTTGGACGACGTCGCGGAGTGGATTTTGGAGCTCGACCGCGGCAAGGGTTACCCATTCAAGGGCAACTACACCTCTTGGCTCGAGCAGAAGTCGGCGCGCTTGGCGCTCGAGGAAAAGGGCGAGAGCGCCCGTCAACGCAAATTGAAGCAAGAGCTCGAGTGGGTGCGCGCCTCACCGCGCGCGCGTCAGGCCAAGAGCAAGGCGCGCTTGGCCGCCTACGAAGACCTGGTCAGCAAAGCCGACAAGGGCTCGTCCGATCCCACCGAAATCAGTATCCCACCCGGCCCACGCCTCGGTGAAAACGTGATTGATGCGGTCGCCCTCCGCAAGGGCTTCGGCGAACGCCTGCTGATTGACGGTTTAGATTTCCGCCTGCCGCGCAGCGGCATCGTGGGCGTGATCGGCGCGAACGGCGCGGGTAAAACCACGCTTTTCCGTATGCTTGTGGGTGAAGACAAGCCCGACAGCGGCGAGCTCAAAGTCGGTAACAGCGTCAAGATCGCGTACGTGGATCAGTCGCGCTCATCGCTCAAACCGGAAAACAGCGTCTGGCAGGAGATCTCCGGCGGCCAGGAGAAGATCCCGCTCGGCTCTCGCGAGATCGCTTCGCGCGCTTACTGCTCGTGGTTCGGCTTCAAGGGAAGCGACCAACAAAAAAAGCTCGGCACCATGTCCGGCGGTGAACGCAACCGGGTGCACCTGGCCAAGCTGCTCAAAGAGGGCGGCAACCTGCTCCTGCTCGACGAACCGACCAACGACTTGGACGTAGACACGCTGCGCGCGCTCGAAACGGCGCTGTTGGATTTTCCGGGCTGCGCCGTGATCATCAGCCACGATCGCTGGTTCTTGGATCGCGTGGCGACGCACATCTTGGCGTTCGAAGGCGAGAGCAAGGTGGTCTGGTTCGAAGGCAACTACCGAATGTACGAGGAAGATCGGAAGCGCCGCTTGGGCACGGACGCCGATCAGCCGACGCGTATCAAGTACAAGCGGATCAAGATCTGAGGGGCCAGCCATCGTCCGCGAAAACAGGGGGCGCTCGCGACCCCGCCGCGCACCTCCGAGCGGCGAGCGGGTTCCCGGCGTTGGCCGGGTCGCTCTTCGAGATACTGAAAGTTACTTGCGGAGCGAGAGCGTCAAATGGACGCGCAAGCTTCGCAAGGGCACGACCGCACGGGTTTGAGTGTCTGTCGGGTGACCACCGTTGGGCTCGTCGTCGAACGACACTTCACTGCGCAGCGAATCCAACCGATCTACCACTTGTGCCACGGGGGAGCCCGGTACCGGAATGCTCGGCCACTTGGGCGCCGCGGCGCTGCCGCGCAGCGGATCTTGAACACCGTCGGGCCCGAAGCTGTAGCTGCGGCCTTCGGGCGTGCGGAGCACGCTGCCGAAGTAGTTGCGCATCAGGTCGTTCGCCTTCTCGGGCTGATTGTCGAGCTCTGGCGCTCCGCGGAAGATGGCGTTGACCTGATCCACGGCTGCTTGCGTGTTGGCCACGAGGCCCCGTGTCAAAAGCCAGGTCAAGACCGTCTTGAGGGCGCCTTGCTGCTTGCCCTTCAGGTCCACGACCAGCTGCGCTGCGCGCGGGTCCGACTTCGGTTCGACCGTGGCGGGCGCGTTGCCGTCCAACGAGTCGTCGATTAGCTTGGCCAACACCGGGACGTTGAGCGAGAACAGTAGCGCGTGCGGCGTGAGCGCATAGTACAAACGCACGTCTACATCGTGCGGATCACTGCTCCTCACACCGATCACCGAGACCCCGCGATGTTTCTGCACTTCGTTCCAGAGCAAGGCGCCCGACCCGACCTCGTCGAGCACGCCTTTGATCGCCGCTAGCGCGATCGTGGCTCCGGCGATACTGCGAATGGCAATGCCCGCGTACGCTGGCGCTTGGGCAAGAGCCGCGAACTCATCGTCATTTCGCTCCCTAGGTTGCTCGGGAGAAACGTCGCGAGTAGCGCGCGCGGCGACCGCCAACTCATTGCGATCGGCCACACCCACGAACGCGTAGTCGCCGATCCAGTCGAAGGCCAGCTCGTGCCGGGTGAAGGCGCGCGTGGAGCTAGTCAGAAGATGCCGGATTTCTGCATCTTTTCCGACACCGAGCAGCATGCGGAAGCCATCCGTAAGGGCGCCTGGGTGCAGGTGTGCGTTGCCGACACTGTTGGTGAATTCTCGATATTCACTGCGTAACAGGGGCAGCACACGCAGTTCGGCGTCGAGCGTTGTGCCGCCGGCTGGGGCCTGCGTGCGCGACACGCGAATCGCGAAAGGATCGACGTACTCCGACCACTCGGACTCGTAGCTCTGCGCGAACGAGGCGTAACCGGCCTGCTCCGATTGCGTGACCATGGTCACGTCGGGCGTGTCGATCAGCGGTGACATGCCCAACGTCGAGCCGTGAGCGCCCTCGGCGGCGCCACCGGGCTCGAAGTTAGCCGCCACCGAGCCCGGTTTGAGATCATCTGCGGAGAGCAGCTTGGCTTGTACTAAGTCTTTGGCGGTGGCAGGCGAATGCCCATTCAGGAAGCCGAATAGCAGCGCCGCGTAACCGGGCCGCGAGGCTTCAGCCAGTGCCAACTCGCGCTCCGCAGCTTTGATCTTCTGCTGCGGGCCGATCACGCTCGCCACGAAGCGATCCCCGGCGAAAGCCAGGACAGTCGAATCGCGCTCCGCGTCGCGCGCCAGCAT
This sequence comes from Pseudomonadota bacterium, assembly GCA_040005755.1. GTDB lineage: Bacteria > Myxococcota_A > Polyangia > Polyangiales > Polyangiaceae > PMG-095. The sequence continues at coordinate 5,919 of JBDTYJ010000003.1, read as the reverse complement.
GTACTTGAAATCCGGCTCGTCGGAGAGGCGCGCCGTTTTACCGTGAATTGCCGAGATAACGCGGCGAATTGCGCCCGGGCTGTTGGAAACGAGCTCCAGGCCGTCGACGGTTGCGCGATGCCTGCGCACCTGCCCGTCTTGCGACCGCGTCACGACCACGTCCACGCCCTCATGGCTGAACTTGGTGGTCTCCAAACCGGGATGGCTAGTGCCGAAAGTGTCCAGCGCTTTGGCCAGCGCAGCGTCGAACAGCACACGGCTCTTGACCTTGAAGATCAGCGTGAGGTCACTGCCTTCCACTAAATACGGATCACTGCCCACGATGGCGAGCTCTTCGATCACGCTGGGCCCGAAGGTGCGCGCGAGCTCGGTCTGTTCCAACGCCAGCTGCGTTTGATAGCGCTGACGCAGGTCACGGTCTTGGATGCGCCCGTCGAGGAAGTCCAAGGCTTCCGTTCCCCACGAATCAGCCATGGCACTCAAATCGAGAAAGGTCGAGAAGTCACGTATGCGCACGAAGTAGAAATTGGCTGGCGCGGCGTTGGCGAGCGGCTCGGGCGGCGCCTGCTTGCCCAACTGAGTGAGCATCGCGGCCCACGGATGCCGCGTCAGGCGCGGCTCCGCCAGCTTGGCCATCGGCACTTTGCGCGGCCCGCTGGCGAGGTCCAAATACAGGCTGCGGTTCTGCTCCAGTGCTTCCTGCACCGAGTTGCGCCCCGTGGTTGTGCCGATGAGCTGAGCGAGATCAGAGCGGGTTTGGTAAGCGTAGGAGTTCCGCGCGTCCCGCTTTGGCTTGGGCAGGCGTTCGCGCAATTTCGCTGCGGCAAAACCGTAGAAGGCCCCGTGCCGTTGTTCGAAGTCGTGCGCCAACGCCTCCAGCCACAAGGCTTGCGTCTTGGGGTCGGCCTTGCGATCCGCGGCCGGGGCGTGGAAGCGGTAGTGTTTGCCCCGAACCGAGGGTCCCAAGGCAGGCGTGTAGCAATCCCCAGCCAATTCTTGCGGCTTAGCAGGCAGCAGGCGACGCACCCACAGCTCGTTCGGGAGCACGCCCGGACGCTCCGCATTCGGCGCGTCGAAGGCGTAAGGCATGCTTTGCCCGTCGACACGGATCTCGCTGCTGGACCCCCAGCCCAATACGGCAACAGACTCCGGCAGCGCGTACTCGAGCAGCTCGAAGGGGCCATCTTGCCCGCGGCGGAGCAGCGTCAGCTCTTGCACCGCCGGAACCTCTTCGAGCGCGAGTGCGCTCGCGACCAGAACAGGCAACGCGGGTTCGGATCGCGCGGGCTCACTTGGGGCCAGCGCGCTACTGCTGGCGGGCGGCGGGCTCTTCTTCGGCTCGAGTGGTTTTGGCGGCTGAGTGCACGCCGCGAGCAGCGAGCCGGCCAGCACGCTGCAGAGCGCTGAGCGTGTTATCCGTCCCATGGGAGCCGCGCCCCGTTGAAGTCTTGCGTTGCTGACCATTTGCCGCCTCCCGCAATCGGGGTTGTCCGACGCAGCGGCAGCGTAGCCGATTGTGCCCGAGGTTCGTCGCTCGAAATTGCCCCAGAAGAGCGCGGGACTACAGCCGGAAGCCGCGTACGGCTGGCTTTCAGTTCGTCAGGGCGTGAATGCCGTACTCGGCCAGCGTGCCGATACCGCTCACGAGCAGGGCTCCCAGGATCGCAGTCCCAAAGCTGTCGATCTTGAAGTTGGAGGACAGCGCGTCCGCGAACTTGAGCAGAATGGCCATGACCAGCCAGCGCGTGAGGAAAGCCAGGAAGAAGCCGATACCGAGCGTCGCGATACCCAAAACGACGAAGATGAAGCGCCCGAGCAGCCAGTTCAGGATCCCGAAAATTGCTGCTGCCTTGATGGCGCCACCAAAACCGTTCACCCGAAAGCCCGGCAGAACGGCCGCCGTGGCCCACACCGCAACGCTGAGGGCCAACCAGGACAGAAGCATGCGCATGGCTGGTGCATAACCACGCCCAAGTTGAGCGCAAGGCCGCTCCGGCTGGCTTAGTTCAGTTCAGCAAGCAATTTACGCGCGCGTTCGGCCCAACGCTGATCACGGCGTTGCACGAAATCCGGCGACGACGCGAATTCACGCAGCGCTTGGTCGAGCTCGCTCCGCGCGGTGGCAGAGTCCCCTTGCTCTTTCAGGTAATGCGCGAGCGCCATGCGATGATTGATGCGTTTGCTCACGCTCACGAGGCCGGTCAAGAGGCCAATCGCATCCTCATGCTGGCCGGCTTGCCAGAGCGCTTCGGCGTAATCCAGAGCGGCACTGTAATCGCGATACGCGGGGTCGAGCTCCATCAAGTGCGCGAGCTCCTCGATTGCATCTTGGGGCCGGCCCAGGCTGAGCGATGCGCGCGCCAGCCCATGCAGCGCCTCTTTGCTGTCACTCGACAGGCGCAGCACGTCGCGATAGCGACCTGCCGCTTCCGAGAAGCGTTGCGCGCCGGCCAAAGCGTCGGCGTAGATCAACTTGTTCTGTTCGCTCGGTACCTGGCGTGCTTGCTCACCCAGATCATCCAGCGACGGACTGCGCACGCTGGACGTGCTCGGCGCTGCGGTGCGGCGCCCGTTCATGTCCGGCAACTTCACCGTGACGAAGTACAGGAAGGCTCCCAGCGGTCCCAGCAGCAGCAGGATCAGGTACCAGTAGAACGGTGCTCGTCGCAGGATTGCATCGACGAGCATCCAGATGAAAAACGCGCCCGCGACTAGGCTGAAGACACTGAGATGGGGGAGCGAAAATTCGGGCTTCACGACGCGCTCACTTCCACTTGCATAGCCGGGGTCGCTGGTCGTTTGCGGTGCAACTCGAGATCGAGCGGGGTGCCGCCGCCGGCCAAGAGTGCGCTGCGTACGCCGCGATGCGGGAAATCACGTAGGCCCAGGACCGCTTCCACTACTTCTGAAACCTTTGCCGAGCCACGTTGGCTGATCTCGATGCTGACCTCGAGCGGCACCATGCGCCCGACTAGCCCGGCGTCTTCGAGCAGCGCGAGCGCGTCATCGGCGCCGATGCGCAGGCTCTGCACGAACGTGCGTACATCCACGAATTTACCGATGCCTTCGACGTCTCGGCGAATCTTACACTCTTCTTTGGCCCAAAACTCTGCAATGCGCTGCTCGAGAACCGGCACGCCACCGAGTTCCAGCAACGCGCTCTCCGCCAGCGCGATCACGTAACGCGCGCCCGTGACAATGGTGGTGATCACGCGATCGTTGTCCGTCAGCGGCTGCACGCTCTTGAACTGGATCCCGCCGCTCGCGGCGTCGTTGAGGCGCGCGAGTAACTCGTCCGGCGCGGGCGCATCGATCAGCGATACGTCCAAGTACTCGTCCAAGCTTGCCACGCCCAGGGACAGCGCGGGCGCGAACGACATTTCGGGCTTGGGGTGGAAGCCCTTGCTGTACGCCGTGCGAGCTCCGGCGCGCCGCACTACGCGCGGCAGCTCGCGAATGAGATCCAAATGCCCGAGCAGCGCCGCGGGCCCCGTTTTCCTGAAATTCAGCCGAAAACGCTGTGGTTCACTGCCGCCGCGAGCCGGCCGAAAGGTTTCCGGCAGGGCGCGCACTTTGCGTTTGGGCTTTGCAAAGGAAGCGGGCCGCAGCGTCGTATCCGGGATGGCCTCGAATGCGAAGGGCTCGTGCCCCCAATTCTGGAATGGATCGACCGCCGGCGGTGCGCTCGGCGAAGCGAGCGGCAATCGCACGCGCTCGTTCGCGCCGAGCTTGCTCAAGAACTCCACGCGCTCTGAACGCATCTTGGTCATGTCGCAAGCGATGCCGCAGTCGTAACACACGAGCTTTCGGCTATCCCCGACCGCATCGGCGACGTTATCGTGGTGCACGAACATGCCGGCCACCTTGCCGCACGGCGGGCTCAGCCGGCTTGCCAGTGCACGCCGGTACTCGCGCGCCAAAAAGCCGTCCTCCAACCCAATGTCGAAGTGGTCCCAAGGCAGGCGTGCGGTCACCGGTATGGTGCCGAGGTATGGCGCGATCGTGATGCCGTAGAATGCGAGCGCCTCCTTCCAAGCCTCGAGCTTGAGTTGGTCGTCCCAGGAATCGAAGCGCGCTCCGTGTAGGAAGGCGCGCTCGATGACCGGGCCGAGCTTTCGGTCGCCCCGCGCCAGTACGCCCTCCAAAACGCTGCCGGTGGACTCATGCACCCGCAATTTCAAGCCTTTGACGCGGCTTGCGTCGTCGCGGAGGAGGTCTTGCTTGCGCGTCACCTCATCCCAAGAGTCCTGAGCGCACCATTGAAAGGGCGTGTGCGGTTTCGGCACGTGGGTCGAAACGCTGACCGTCACCGTCGGCTTTTTGCCGACGCGCTTGCCGACCGCGAGCGCGTTTTTGCCCACTGTGATGATGCCGCGAACGTCTTCATCTTCTTCGGTCGGCAGACCGATGATGAAGTACAGCTTCATTTTGTCGAAGCCGCGCGAGAACACTCGCTCCGCCGTTTCCAGCAGTTGCTCCTCGGTGACGTTCTTGTTGATCACGTCGCGCATGCGCTGCGTGCCGGCCTCCGGCGCAAAGGTCAGGCCGCTGGCGCGCACTTTACGCATGTCGTCCAGCAGATCCTCGGCGAGGCCATAGGCGCGTAGCGAGGCCACCCCGAGGCTCACGCGCTCCGGCGCCGTCTTCTCGACCAGCTGTTTGATCAACGGTGTGATGCATGACACGTCCGCGGTCGACAACGCTGTCAGGCTGACTTCATCTTGGCCCGACTTGTCCAGCGCGCGGAGCACGGTGTCGATGATCTCTTTCGGATCACGCTCTCGCACCGGTCGGTAAATCATGCCGGCTTGGCAGAAGCGACAGCCCTCCGTGCAGCCCCGGGCGACCTCGATGCTCATGCGGTCGAAGATCGCCTCCGGGCCGCCCACGGGACCGTCGTCCGGGAACGGAAATTTGGAAATATCGGCCAACAGGCGCCGTTGGATGGGGAAGGGCGCATCGGGCACGTTCGGGCCCGTCACCACTTCGAAGCTTGTTTCCGGATCGCTCGCGACGTCATACAGCGAAGGCACGTACACGCCGCCTAGCTGCGCCAGCTCACGCAGCCGTTGTTCGCGCGTCAGCCCTCGCCTCTTGCCATCTACCCAGCACAGCGCGATTTCCGTCGTGGCCTCTTCGCCATCGCCGATCAGCACCGCATCCAAGAAAATAGCCATCGGCTCCATGTGCGTGGCGACCGGGCCACCGGCGACGACCAGCGGGTCGTCCTCACCTCGGGCAGCGCTGCGCAACGGAATGCCCGACAGCTGGAGCATGTTCAGGATGTTCGTGTAGGTGAGCTCGTATTGCAGGGAAAAGCCGACCACATCGAAATCGCACAGCGGCCGCGCGCTCTCTAGCGACAACAAGAGCTTGCCGTGGCCCATGAGCTCCCGCTGCATGTCGATCCACGGGGCATACGCGCGCTCGGCGAGGGTGCGCGGGTGGTCGTTCAAGATTTTGTACAACATTCGGAAGCCGAGGTGGCTCATGCCGATGTCGTAAATGTCGGGGAACGCTAGGCACACGCGCGCATCCACCGAGGCCCAATCCTTACGCCGCGTGCCGTGCTCGGCGCCCGTGTAGCGGGTCGGCTTCTCGACGCGTTGCAAGAAGTTGGAATACGGGTGCTCGAAGAGTTGCATTTTGGTGGCTCGCGCGGCGGGCGCCGAACTTTCGGTGGCGGAGTCGAGGGCGCGCACATATAGCGCGCCCCGCGCGAGAGCGGTACTTTGCCAGCATTCTTCGCCGGGAAGGCCGCTTGAGGCACAGCCGCGCATTCGCTACAACACGGCCCGATGTTCCCGCCTGGTCCGCTCGCCATTCCCAAGCTTTCACGCCCGCCCGAGCTAACTTGGCGCGTTCCGGGGTCAAAGAGCATCACCAACCGCGCATTGGTGCTGGCCGCCCTTGCCGAGG
>JBDTYJ010000002.1:0-56230 GCA_040005755.1 Pseudomonadota bacterium | reverse complement strand
AGCTCAGACGTACGCCACTGGTAAGCGCAAGACCGCCGTTGCTCGTGTTTGGATCGGCCCCGGTTCGGGTCTGATCACCGTGAACGGTAAAACGATCGAAGATTACTTCGAGCGTGAAACCGGCCGCATGATCGCGCGCCAAGCGCTCGAGCTGCTGGAGCTCGTCGACAAGTATGACGTGCGCGCCACCGTTGCTGGCGGCGGCCACAGCGCCCAGGCGGATGCCATGCGCCACGGCATTGCCCGCGCGCTCACCACGGAAGATCCGGAACGCCGCCGCCCGCTGAAGAAGGCCGGCTTCCTCACTCGTGACGACCGCAAGGTCGAGCGTAAGAAGTACGGTCAAGCCGGCGCGCGTCGCCGCTTCCAGTACTCCAAGCGCTGATTCCGGGGCTTTCGCCCGATTGCGCCAGAAGCCACGGCCGCCAACGTTACCGAAACGTGGCGGCCGTTGCCGTTTGTGGTGTCGCAGCCGCGCGCGGCCGCCGCGTGCATTTCCGGACGGGGGCCCGGGCAGAAATCCGCCGAAGCCTGAGCACGCTTGCTCGGTCGAGTGCCTCTGCAGTCACGCTTGAAACGCGTGAGCTTCGTGACAAGCTGCATGTTTCAGGCAATGCCCAACTTCAAGCTGCGTAGTGAGTTCGAGCCGAAGGGGGATCAACCTGCAGCCATCGAATCACTGCTCAGCTCCTTCGAGGCGGGCATCAAGCAGCAAACCCTGCTCGGCATCACCGGCAGCGGCAAAACGTTCACCATCGCCAACGTGATCCAGCGGCTGCAAAAGCCGACCCTGATCATCGCGCCGAACAAAACGCTGGCCGCCCAGCTATACGCCGAAATGCGCGACCTGTTCCCAGAGAACGCGGTCGCCTTCTTCGTCAGCTACTACGACTATTACCAGCCCGAAGCGTACATTCCGACCACCGACACCTTCATCGAGAAGGACGCGATCATCAACGATCAGATCGATCGCATGCGGCACACGGCTACGCACGCGCTCTTATCGCGTTCGGATGTCATCATCGTGGCCAGCGTGAGCTGCATTTACGGCATCGGCTCCGCGGAAACGTACTCCGGGCTCGCCATCGAAATCGTCAAAGGCGAAGAAATGCGGCGTGATGAGCTGCTGCGCCGCCTGGTCGACATTCAATACGAGCGCAACGACATCGATTTCCATCGCGGCACGTTCCGTGTGCGCGGTGACGTGGTCGAGATCTTCCCCGCCTACGAAGAAGCGACCGCGATTCGCATTGAATTCTTCGGCGATGAGGTGGACGGCCTGAGTGAGGTGGATCCGCTGCGCGGGCGAGTGCTGGGCGCGCTGGACAAGTACTCGTTGTTTCCCAGCTCCCATTATGTGACGCCGCGTCAGCAGCTCAACAAGGCCATCGAGGGCATCCGCGCGGAGCTGACCGAGCGCCTGGATTATTTCGACAAAGCCGGGCGTTTCCTGGAAAAGCAGCGCGTTGCGCAGCGCACTTTGTATGACCTGGAGATGATGGAGCAAATGGGCTTCGTCCAAGGCATCGAGAATTACTCGCGCCACCTCTCAAGCCGTAACGCGGGCGATCCAGCGCCCACGCTCATCGACTACTTCCCGGAAGATTTTTTGCTCGTGATCGATGAGTCGCACCAAACGGTGCCGCAAATCGGCGCGATGTACCGCGGCGACCGCTCACGCAAAGAAACGCTCGTCGAATACGGCTTCCGCCTGCCGAGCGCGCTGGACAATCGCCCGCTCAAGTTCGAAGAGTTCGAGAAGCACATGCGCCAGACGATTTTCGTCTCGGCAACGCCGGGTGACTTCGAGCTCCAGCGCTCGCAAGGCGTGGTGGTGGAGCAAGTGATTCGCCCCACGGGCCTGATCGATCCGGAAATCATCGTGCGCCCGGTAGCGGGCCAGGTGGATGATTTGCTCGGTGAGATCCGGATCCGCGTCGGGCTCGGCGAGCGCGTCTTGGTCACCACCCTCACCAAGCGCATGGCGGAGGATTTAACCGAGTACTACGCCGAGCTCGGGGTGCGCGTGCGCTACCTGCACTCCGACATTGATACGATGGAACGCATCGAAATCCTTCGTGATTTGCGCGCGGGTGAGTTCGACGTGCTGGTCGGCATCAATCTGCTTCGTGAAGGGTTGGATCTGCCTGAGGTGAGCCTCGTGGCCATCCTAGATGCGGACAAAGAGGGGTTCTTGCGCAGCACGCGCTCGCTGATCCAAACCATTGGCCGCGCCGCGCGGAATGCACGCGGTCAAGTGATGATGTACGCGGACCGCGAGACGGACGCGATGAAGTTCGCGATCAGCGAAACGTACCGCAGGCGCGCCATCCAAGTGGCCTACAACACCGAGCACGGCATCACGCCAGCGACGATCAAGCGCGCCATCTTGGATATGAACCCGGCAAGCGGGCAAACGGACTACTACGCCGTGCCCAAGACCGGCGTGCGGGAGAAGCCGGGCGCACCAAGCAAAGGTGAACCGAGCGAGTTCGAAGTGCTCGAACGCATCGAAGCCGTGCGCCAGGAAATGTTCGCCGCCGCGGAGAGCCTACAGTTCGAAACCGCCGCACGGCTGCGTGACGAGCTCAAACGCCTACAAGGCCAAGCCGGCGACGCCATTCCCGCCTCCACGCGCGGCACCGCGCCGCGCTCCGAGCGCCCGCGTCCGCGCCCTGCAGCAATGAAGTCGTCTCCCCCGCCCGGATCTGCCGGCTCAGGCAGCAAAGGCTCGAGCGGGCGGAAGCGGAAGTAGCGCTTTCGCGGCCGAGCGCAGCTCCCCAGCACTCACAGTCTCAACGACAGAGGCCGTTTATCTCTTTTACAAGCGGCGCTTCGCGCCGGGCGACGGTGTCGAACTCCACCCGCTTTTGGCGGGCTTTTTCCAGGTCGCCGTGATCGAGGGCGTCGGCAACATCCCGCAGCGTGCGAGCGGCGTTGTCGGCGATTTCTTCGTAGCCGTGCACGCGGGGCGCCAAATCTTCACCCTGAATGTGGAGACCGGCCAGGGTTTGGGAGAGCTCCGCGTAGTGCGCGGCCGTGCGCCGGCTTTGCGCGGCAACCTGCTTCGGATCATTGGAGGCGGCGCCGGCTGCACTCAGCGCGGCGTCCGGCTGGGCAAGCCACGCGTTCACGGTCTTCACGAAGGTGCCGCACTCACGCGCTTGTTGGAACTTGCCGCAACCAGCGCAGGCGAGCGCGGCGCACAGCGCAGCGCGTACCCTCAAACCGGGTCGCCCCGTTGCTTCAACGCCGCCACGATGTCACGCACGTCCTGGCAACGCTCACGCGGAATGATCAGGAGCGCGTCGTCCGTATCGACGACGCACAGATCATGCACGCCAACGAGCGCGATCACGCGCCTGCCGCCTGGCACCGTGCGCAAATTCTCAATTAGGTTGTTTTGCGCGTCCACCAGCACCGCCGCCTCGTGAGCAACGTTACCCTGCGCGTCCTTCTGGCCGAGCTCCCACACCGTGTGCCAGCTGCCGAGGTCGCTCCAGCCTACATCGGCCGGAATGACCGCCAACTGCTTCACCTTCTCCATGATCCCGTAATCGATGCTGATCGACTCGAGGGCTTGGAAAACGGCGACTGTTTCTGCGCGTTCCGCTTCGAGGCCCTTTTTGGCGGCTTGTTCGATGCGTTCGATGCCCTGGGCGAGCTCGGGCATGTGCTCCCGGATCGCAGCCAGCATGCTCTGCGCGCGGAACACGAAGATGCCCGCGTTCCACAAGTAGTTGCCGCTGGCCAGGTAACCTTCGGCCACTTCACGCGTGGGCTTCTCAACGAAGCGCGCAACGCGACTGACGCCGGGGCTCAAATCAGCCCCCACCTCGATGTAACCGTAGCCGGTTTCAGGGCGATTTGGCTGAATGCCGAGCGTAACGATGGTGCCGCCTTCCGCGACCTTGAGCGCTCGGCTGATGGCGACGCGAAAACCGGGTTCGTCATCCATCAGTTGATCGCTGGGCAGCGCCACAATCAGCGCATCGGGATCGCGGCGCGCGATGATCGCGCTTGCCCAGCCGATGCACGCGGCGGTATTGCGCGGGACCGGTTCTGCCAGAAATGCGCTTTCCGGGAACCACGGCAAGGCCTCCTGCGTGACCCCGACCAAGTGCGTGCCCGTGGCGATGAACGAGCGCTCCGCCGGACACAATTCCTCGATGCGCCGTGCGGTCTGCGCGATCAGCGGGTCTTTCACGCCCGGGCCAATTGCCAAGACCTGTTTGGGCCGATTCGTACGGGAGGCGGGCCAAAAACGGGTTCCGCTGCCACCAGCGAGGATGAGGGCGAAGGCTTGGGACATGGCTTGGGCTTAGGACTTCTTCGGCAGATTGTTGAGGGCTTTCTCGAGCGAATCGAGAGCCGCATTGTAGTCTTTTTCCAGCTTATCGCTACGCGCATCCATATCCGTCAGCGCCTGTTTTGCCGCTTCGGTTTCCGTGTCGATGCTGGAGCTCGCCGCCTTCGCGGTCGTGGAGCGGGTTTGGGCAGTAGCCTTGGCGCTCTTGGAGGCGGTCGTGCTGCTGAGCACCGCCTGAGCGTCGGCGTCGCTTTGGGCGAGCGTCTTTTTGACGGCGGCGGATTCATCGATCAAGCGCGCCAACTCGAGCTTCAGCACCTTGACGCGGACGTGCACCAGGTAACTGGCGAGAGCGATGTCATCGGCTTGTTTCTGCAGCTTTTCTAGGTTCGCTTTACCCAGGGCATCTTGGTGGTCCTCAATGTAACGCTCGGCCTCGTTGTGGCGGCGCATGCGGTCCTCCTGCGCTTTTTCGATGCCGTGATCCAAGGCGCCCACGGCCGGGCTGGCCACGTCCGCGGTACAGTCCTTCTGCTTGGCGGCGTACGCAGCGGCCCCGCCCACCTTTTGGTTGAGCGTGTCCTTCTCGTCGTTGAAGAACGCCGTCACGCCGCTCTGCTCGTTCATCTGCGCGGCATAGGAGCCGCTCTTGCCCGCCGCATCGGCGCGGATGACCACCGCGAGCACTTGCTGTCCATCTGGCGAGCTCAGAGCGCTCGGGTAGTTGTTGAACGCAGCAAATGTTTCGCGTGCGTGCGCTTCGTCTGCCGCGTACTCAGTGCGCAGCGCGAGGAGTGACGCCGGGTAATGTTCGGCATAACTCGATTCGTTGGCGGACGAAGCGAACGCGGGCTTTGGTTGCGTGCTGCAACCGCCCAACGCAGCTGCAACGGCAATGGCGAACACAGCGGCTGGGGCGAGTTCTTGTTTGCGCATGGCGGCGACAGTCGTCCAAGCCGCCCGACTGGGTCAAGGGCCGAGCGTTACTTGCCGGCCTTTACGCTATCCAAGAGCTCGATGAAGGCCGGGCGAGCGGCGGCGACGGTCTTCGCGGGGCCAGTCATCTTGAAAAAATATGCGCCGCTTGGCGCTTCTACGATGGCGCCCAACAGAGCGTAGTTATGCTTGGCGCCGCCCGGGGCGAGCGACATTGAGCCGGCGTCGAACGTGCCGTGCGTGATCTCCACCGTGTGTTCACGCAGACCGTTGGCCTCGCGATCCGCGCGCTTCACGTCGCCCGAAGGCACGTCTTTGAATTGGCTCACCCAGCGATCCACATTCGCGTCGATACCGCCGCCTTGACCGGGGCCGAAGTAAAACACGGCCAGCTCGCCATCTTCCGTGTCGGAGCCAATCTTGGGTACGATGTAGCTGGCTTTGCGCATGGGGCTCTTTGGCGCCACGCGCTTGAGCGCCGGCGGATCCACCCAGGTGATTTCAACGGGGGGCAGGGCGGAAGCTGCCGGGGCGGCTTCGGTGCTGGGCGGCACCGCGGCCGTTCCAGCCGCAGTGAGCGCTGGCGCGCTCGAACCCGAGCCAGCTGGTTCAGGCGCCTTCCGACAGCCCAGCGAAGAGCCCAAGCTGGCGTACGCGAGAGCTGCTGAAAGCGCGCAAATTCCTCGAACAAAACGGCCTGCCATGCGTCCTCAGGCTTCTAGCATGTCCGGTCTCCTCATGATAGCAAAGCGGTGATGACTTCGAGCGCGGGCCCTGTCGAATGGGCCGTGTTTGCCGCCGTCGTGGTCGGCGTCATGGCGCTCGACATCGGCCTCCTCGGCAAGCGCGGGCGGCACATGTCGTTCCGCGAGGCCGCGGTGCGCTGCGCGTTCAATATCGCAGCGGGCCTGAGTTTCGCGGGCTTCGTGTGGCTGCGCCTGGGGCGCGATGCAACGGCAAGCTACCTAGTCGCCTACCTGGTCGAAGAGTCGCTCTCGATCGACAACCTGTTCGTGTTCCTGATCATCTTCAACTACTTCAAGTTGAACGAAGCTCGGCAGCACCGCGTGTTGTCCTGGGGTGTGGCGGGCGCGGTGATCATGCGCGCGCTCTTCATCTTCGCGGGTTCCGCATTGCTGCATCGCTTCGAGTGGATGACGTATCTGTTCGGAGTATTCCTCATTTACACCGGTCTGAAGCTCGCGCTGCGCAAAGATGAAGCAGCAGTCAACCCGGAAGAGAACCTGGCGCTGAAGGTAGCGCGCCGCTTCCTGCGCACGACCGAGGAATACGACGGCAATCATTTCATGATCGTGAAAGAAGGCGTGCGTTATGCGACGCCGCTGTTCCTCGTGCTGATCGTGATCGAAGTGACTGATTTGCTGTTCGCGGTGGATTCCGTGCCCGCCGTACTAGCAATATCCAAAGACGTGTACGTGGTCTACACCTCGAATATCATGGCCATTTTGGGTCTGCGCGCGCTGTACTTCGTGCTCTCGGGCATGATGAACCGCTTTCAGCACCTGGGCATGGGTCTGTCGCTGATCCTAATCTTCGTCGGCGTGAAAATGGCGTTCGTGCACTTCTTCAAGATTCCCAGCCTGGTCTCGCTTGCGGTGATCGTCGTCGTGCTCGCCGGCTCGATCATCGTTTCCTTGCTCCGCCCGCCCAACGGCGCGGCCGGAGGTTCCTAACCGTGGATCCCCGTCGATGAACGCATTCTCCGAACGCTGTAGTGGCATCCTGCTCCACCCCACTTCCTTGCCCGGCCCGCATGGCGTTGGTGATCTGGGCCCGCACGCCTTTCGCTTCGTGGATTTTCTGGCCCGCGCAGGTCAACGCTACTGGCAGATGTTGCCCGTCGGCCCGCTCGGAGCTGGCGCATCACCGTACGACAGCCCTTCGGCGTTCGCCGGCAGTCCGTTGCTGCTCAGCCTGGAAGCACTCGTCGATCGCGGGCTTTTGGAGCGAAGTGAGGTGCTCGATCCGCGCGCATTCGAGGGCAAGCGCAACGCGCGCTACCCTGCTGCCATCCGCTACCGCGAGCGTCGCTTGCGCTTGGCTTTTGCGCGTTTTCAAGCGCGCATGGGCGATGCTGAACGCGGCGAGCTGGCACATTTCCTCGACCAACAGCGGCATTGGCTGCCGGATTACACGCTGTTCCGCGCCCTGAAAGCAGCGCGTGGCGGCGAGCCGTGGACCACCTGGCCAAGCGAGCTGAAGCAACGCGAAACCGCCGCCCTGGAGCGCGCGCGCAAAGAGCTCTCGACTGAGGTCCAGTATCACGAGTTCTTGCAGTTCGAGTTCGCACGCCAGTGGTCGGCGCTGCGGCGCTACGCCAATGAACGCGGCGTGAAGCTGCTCGGTGACGTGCCCATGTTCGTCGCGCACGACGGCTCGGACGTGTGGTCTCATCAAGCCATTTTCCAGCTCGACCACGACGGTGAACGCCGTGTCGTGGCCGGCGTGCCCCCGGACTACTTCAGTCAAGACGGCCAACGCTGGGGCAACCCCTTGTACGACTGGGGCGTGCTGCGCGAAACCGGTTATGCCTGGTGGGTGGATCGCTTTCGTTCCACGCTCGAGCGCTTCGACGCGCTGCGCCTGGATCATTTCATCGGTTTTCACCGTTATTGGGAGATCCCAGCGCACGCGCAAAGCGCGCGCGACGGCCGCTTCATCGCCGTGCCGGGTGAGGATTTTTTCGAGCAGGTGCGCAGCACGCTGGGCCGCTTGCCGTTCATCGCGGAGGACCTGGGCCTGGTCACGCCGGAGGTCGCCGCGATGCGTGATCGCTTCGGTATGCCGGGCATGCGCGTGCTCGAATTTGGATTCGCGGGGGGTGCGCACGATTACCAACCGCACCGCTTCCCCACGCAAACCGTGGTCTACACCGGCACGCACGACAACGACACCATCGTTGGCTGGCTCAGCTCGCACGAACGCGCGGGCGCCGAACACGAAGCGCAGGCCCTGCGCGCGGAGCGCCTGCGCGCCCTGCGCTATTCGGGCAGCAATGGCCAGGAGCCGCACTGGGACCTGATCCGCGTGGCGCTCATGTCCGTCGCCAACACCGCCATTTTTCCACTCCAAGATTTGCTCGGGCTGGGCGCGGAAGCCCGCATGAACGTGCCGGGCACCGCCTCCGGCAATTGGGAATTTCGGGCGCTCGAAGGTGAATTCTCTGCAGCAATCGCCGACCGCATGGCCAGCCTGTGCGAAACTTACGAGCGAATTCCTTCGGATATTCGTCGTACCGGCTGAAGTCGCCGCAATGCCGCACTGTTCGCCCCAGAATCAAAGCGAGTCGCGGCTCGTCTCAGCTGAAGTGCGACGCGCGCTCGTTATCGTCCTCTCCACGCTGCTTCCGTTCGCGGGGTTAGGCCAAGCAGCGGCCCAGCCTCTGCCCGTCAGCACCGATCCGGCCGCGACGGCGCCCGCCAGCACGAAAGCGACCAACACCTGGGGTGCCGCAGACCAGCCACCCCCGCCGAGTGCCACAGCGCCCGGCGCCACAGCGCCCGGTGGGGAGGCGCCCGCGGCGGCGGCGGCTCCGGCTGCACCGCGCGCGCCTGATCTGAAGTCAGTTTCAACTGAGCCGCCCTGCCCCTGCCCGGAGTCGGGCCTCGAACCGCGCGCAGCACCCGTGGCGCTGGCCGTGCGTTACACGCTGGAGGGCGTGGAGGTGCGCGGCAACACGCGCACCCGTTCGCATGTCGTGCTGCGTTACGCGCCCTTCAAACAAGGCGACGTATTCGACGTCGATGATCCGGAGGTGGAGCTCGCGCGCTACCGCCTGCTCGGTACCGGGTTCTTCCGAGACGTGCAGTTCTCGCTGCGCAAAGGCTCTTCGCGCGGTCTCGTCGTGCTCGTGATCGACGTGGTCGAGCGCAACACGATCGTGCTGAACGACGTGCGCATGGGCATTTCCGCCGACGCAGATACGCAAGGCAATCGCCGCCCGCTGACCGCGTATGCGGGAATTGACGTGGCTGAGACCAACCTGCTCGGCACCGGCATCACCCTAGGCTCGGCGATGGCCGTGGCCCAGAACCAACTCGCCTTGCGCGTCCGCTTCTTGGACCCTGCGTTCCTGGGTAGCTCGTGGATGACCAGCGGCACCCTGCTCTACAACGACGCGCTGGATTTTTTCGGCAACGCCGCCGTGCTGAAGGACGATCCGAAAGGCGCCAGCACCTCGAGCTCCGCCGTGGTCAGCTACAAGCGCTTCGGTGGCTCGGTGGGCGTGGGCCGAGATCTTTCAATCGCCACGCAATTCTGGCTGAATTATCGGCTGGAATCGCTGGACGCGAGCTACCCGTTCGAGGCCTCGCACATGCGCGGGTTTCGCACCGAGCCGATCGATTTCAACATCGTGCGCGGCCGCAGCGTGCTCTCCACCCTGCGAGCGACCCTCGATTACGACTCGCGCGATCATCCGTTCTTGCCCACGCGCGGGTGGCACGCCTCGGTGACCGCGGAAGTCGGCTTGCTGCCGGCGGCTTCGGACTACGAGTATCAAAGGGTGGAGCTCAGCGCATCGCGCTGGTGGCATTTGCCCTGGCACGACCACGTGCTGCGCCTGGAGCTATTCGCCGGTGGCATCTCGGGCAACGCCCCATTTTTCGAGCAGTATTGTGTGGGGGATTTCAGCGATTTCTTGCCCTCCCGCGTGCTCGGGGTGAATTTCGATCGCCGCCCCGCGCCCAACTTCCTGAATACCGACATCGCGGAGGTCCGGTACGGCAACTACGCCTTCAAGCTTGCGGGTGAGTATCGCATTCCGCTGTTCCGCGGCCATCGCTCCATTTACGGCATCGATCTATTCGGGAGCGCCGGCATGTACGGCGTGGCGAGCTCGCATGACATCACAAGCCCTCCCGTTGGCTATTCCGGGCTCGCGCAAATTCCCGTTGATTTGACGGGCAATCTCGGGTTTCGCATGGACACGAGCGCGGGTGGCTTCGTGTTCGCGTTCTCGAACGCGCTCGGCTTCGTTCCGGTCCGTGGCAAAGGGCCCGCCGGTGGTCAATAGCGGGCTGGCACTGGGGTCCGGAAGGCGTTTCTGGCTCGCGGCCGCCGTGGGCTTGGCGCTCGCGTTCGCGTGTCTGTTCTCAGCCACGCGCGCCTTTGCACAAGAGGCCTCCAATGAAGTGGTCACGCGCGACGCGCATTTCGATTGGGACGCGGACACTGGGCAGCTGTATCTGGATTTGTCGTTTCGCGACATCGTCGACGCGAATTTGCAGAGCAAGTTGAGCCGAGGCCTGCCCACGACCATCGTGCTCACGGCGACCATTGCGCAGGCCGGAAACAACCGGCCTCTCGCAACGACCGCGCAAACCTGCAAAGTGACGTGGCACGTCTGGGAGGAGGCGTATTTGGTGGAGGTGATGCGACCGGGCGCCACACGCCAAAGCTGGACCACCACGACTGAAGGTGTGGTCCGCCGCTGCACTGAAGTGCGTCACCTCCTGGCAGGGGATGCCGGGCAAATTCCCGGCGGGGTGCCCCTGATTGCCGCCGGTAAAATCCAGGTCAATCCCGTGAGCGCGGAACTGTTGCAGAAGCTCAAGCGCTGGGTGATGCGCCCGAGCGCAACGGGCACCGCCGCCCCGGGGGACGCCTTGTTCAGCACGTTCACCGGCCTTTTTCTGCAACGCATCGGCGACGCCGAACGGCAACAGAAGTTCACGACACGCACCCTACTGCCCGTTACCATTCACTCCAAGAGCGCAGCGCAATAGGGCGCAAGGAAGCAACGACCCATGACCCAACCCAGCTTTTTTCCGATCGCTTTGCTCTTGGAGGGCCGCGCTTGCCTCGTGGTGGGATCGGGCCCGGACCTGCTGACGCGCACGCAAGCCTTATTGGATGCGCACGCCCGCCCCGTCGTGATCAGCAGCGGACCGAGTGAAGAACTGGAAGAGTGGGCCCGCGCGAAGAAAATCGAACTGCACGAGCGTGAGTTCGTGGATGCCGACATGAGCGGTAAGTGGCTCGCCGTGTTGGTGGACGACAATCCCGTGCTGGCCGCACGCATGGCGTTCCTCGCGCACGCGGCGCGCGTCTTCTTCTGTGCGGTGGATCAACCGGAGCACAATAGCTACGCGCACATGGCTCAGGCGCGAGCCGGCTTGCTCACCATCGCCATCAGCACGGCGGGCCAAGCTCCCGCGCTCGGACGGCGTCTGCGTGAAGAGCTTGAGGGCCTGCTCACGCGCGCAAGAATGAGCGAATTCGTGGAAAAGCTGGCCCATTTGCGGGCCCGCACGCCTTCGGTCGAACGCCGCCAAGTGCTCGGCGCTGCGGTTGCCGGCGTGCACTTCACGGGCGAGCTCGTGCTGCCTGAGTAGCGCGAGAGAGCTACGCGCGCGCCGCGCCTGCCGCGCCCGCTAACCCAAGCAAACCGCCACGCGCAGTTCTCAGCATGTGCGGTGCGATGCGGCAACGGTGGCCGCGAAGGAGCTGCTCGTTCGAGAGGCGGCAGTGGGCCGTTCACTCGAAATTGGGCGTGCCGAGCGGGTCATGCTTGGCTGCGCTGGGGCTCGCTCCTTCGGCGGAGCCGGGCGCGGCGTTCGCCGGCAAGTAAGTGGCGAGCACAGCGATGGTGTAAAAGCGATATTGATGTTGGAGCGTCGCCCAATCCGGGTTGGCGAAGGCGCGCTTCACGCAACTGATGGCGCGGCGAGCTTGCTTGCCGCGCCATTGACCGCTCGCGCCCGGGAACAAGTGCAACGCTTTGCGCTGAAAATCCACAGTGAGCACGTAGTTGAGGGTGCCCTGCTCATTTGCCTTGGGTGAACAGTCCGGATTGTCACGCACGGCTTTGCTGAGTGCCTCTTCGAAGAAGGGCACGCTGTCGCACACGTTGCCCTCGTGGCCACCGTTGGCGCTCGAACCACAACGCACGTGCTGCACTGGCGCCACGCGCAAGCGATCAGGGGGCTTGCCCGCATCGAGCGGCGTGATGGCGATGCCGGCATCGTTCAGGAGTGCTGGCGGCTTGCCGGCGTCGAGCGCCGCGCTGGCGCTGCCGAGCGCGCCAGATTTCCCGCCCGGCCGCCGCAGCAAATACAGCGGCACCGCGATCAAGATGCACACGGCGACCAACGCCACGACGATCTGCGCCCGCAACGGCCGGTCTCGACCGCTCGAGCCGACACCCAGACGCCGCGACGCCGGATCTCCGGAGTTTGGCGCCGGAAAGGACGAGCGCGAGGGGGGTCCTGCCATGCCCGAGTTCTACGAAAGCGCGGCTCAGTCGTCGAGCAAAGCCTGGACTTGATGTCCGGGCTCGACCTTGACCAAGGTTGCCGCCAAGTCCAGCGCCTCGGGCATCAACCCTTGAACCTGCGAGACGACCTGCTCGACGACATTGCGCGCTTCATCCGGGTTGGGCCCTGCCATCACGAGCGCGAATTTGAGCGGGCCAATGCGGCCGCCGGTGATCGGCACGATGCTGAGCAGCAGCATTTCCGTCAGTTCCACCACGCGTTGAGCGGCTCGGCGCAGCGCGAGCATTTCCAAGATGGTGGGGCGCTCGCTCACGTGCCGGTTTGGACCGCGAATGTGATAGCGCGCCACGGACAACGGCACGGCCGCCCATTCGGCGTACTGCCGCTCTTCATCCAGTGCTTTCACCAAATGGTCGCGCTGCAGCAAACCGGTCAGGCCGTCGCGTCGCGCCAAGTAAGCGCGGGCCCGTTCGTGCGGCGGCGAGTGCTCCTGGAAGCTGACCAACTTGACGCGCGACTCACCCAGCTGAACGTCTGCCCCGTGCAGCAGCGCGATGGTCTTCTTACGCTCGTAGCTATGGTCGGCGTACGTGCCGTTGGTGCTGCCCGTGTCCTCAATCGTCCAGGAGCCGGCGTTCCAACGCACGACGGCGTGAGCACCGGAAACCGTCGCCTCGGGCATCACGATGTCTTGGCCACTGCGACGACCAATCGTGATGATGGGCTTGTCGAGCACGAACAGCGTGCCCGCCGCTTCGGGGGCGTTGGTGCAATAGGTGACCAGCAGCGCTTGGGATGAAGGCACGAAAGCCTCGCTCGCCGCGCGGCCAGGCGGCGCGCCGGGCGCGATGCGCTCACGCGGGATCTGCACCTGGCTCGTGGTGAGCGAACTCGGGTTGAAGAAGCGCAAGTGGCGCGCGGTTGGGCGCAGCGCTGAATCTTCCGCCAAGCAGCGAAAGATCTGCTTTACCTCGTCGACCGACAGACCAGACGGCACGTCGAACATGATCTGCGAGCGCATCGGCTTGGCACGTGGGCGGTAGCCGGGCTCGGGGACGCGGCAGGTCCACATTTCCCAGAGCGTTAGCCCGAGCGCGTACATGTCGTCCTCCGGACTCGCGCCGCCGGAACGCAAGCGTTCAGGCGCCATGTAGTTCGGAGTGCCGCCATCCGGCGGCGCGCCCGGGCGACGCGCGCTGAGGCGCGCGCGCTCTTGCGCGAAACCGAAGTCCAAGATGATCGCGCGGTCACCCGTCACCATCACGTTGCCCGGCTTCAGATCACCGTGCACCAAGCCTTGGGCGTGAATCGCCGCCAGGCCCGCAGCGACCTCACTGGCGATCTTTCGAAACTCATCCGCCGTGTAGCCGCCCTGCGCTTTGCGCCGGCGGATGTGCGTGTGCAACGTTTGCCCGGCAATGTGCTCCATCACCAGGATCGGCCCCCACAGGCTGGGCGCCAAGTCGTGCACGCGACACACGTTCGGATGACTCACCGAGCGAGCCAAGAGCAGCTCTTGGCGCAGCGCTTCGTCGTCGCCGGGCATGCGCGACTCCTCGCGCACGACCTTCAACGCGCCAGGCTGCTGCGTGCTCCGGTCATACGCGAGGAACACCTCGCCCATGCCGCCCTTGCCGAGGCTTTGCCGGATCTCGTAGCGATCGTTGACGACGGTTCCGTGCCCTAACGGCGGGACATTTTTAGGGGGAGGAGCCATGCAGAGCGACGCTTTGACGAATGGCTAGCGTCCTCGATTTAGCAGCACACTGCAATCAGCTCGTTCCGGAGCAGCGGCCGGGCTGGCAACCCCGCAGCTGGACCCGGCGGCTACAGCCGTGCTACACGGCGCCCTGGCTTGGTCACTCGACCGGGCCCGCGAACGCGGTCAGCGCGGCTTTTCTCACGGAAACGTAAAAAAAGTCGCGTCAGGGAAGCCGGTGCAATACCGGCGCGGCCCCCGCCACTGTAACCGGGGACAAAGTTCGGCAAATCCACTGGGCGAAGAGCCTGGGAAGGAGCCGAATGGCGGACGATCCGGCAAGCCAGGAGACCTACCGTGCTCGCGCCCGCGCCCCCCAATTTTGGGGAGCTCGGTTCGACTTGCGATTCCGCGGGGCGCGGAAGCGGGTGACAGCGGGCGCGCATGCGCCTGGCGTCGCTTCCCATTCGCGCCCTTCGGCCTCGCGTAACCAGCCGCGAACCCTGAACAGGGAGCGGCATTTCGGTTGTTCGGGCGGCGGGCCCGCAACCGTGGAGCAGCGAAAATAATATGGCTAAACGACACCTGGTAATGTTGGGACTTCTGGCCGGCGGCGCGGTCGCGTTCTCGGCGTGCACGACCTCGACGAGCTCGGACGGCGGCGCTGGCGCCCCGAATGGCGAAGCGGGCGCGGCAAACGGCGAAGCAGGCGCCCCGGGCGCTGCGGGCTCGAGCGGTGAAGCAGGCTCCGCTGAAGCGGGCGCTGCCGGCAGCGGCACGCCGATGTTCGCAGACGCGCTCAATCCGCAGGGGGTCATCGTGACCGCCGCCGAGCCCAGCGGCTCGACGCGGCTGTTGGTGGCCGGGACGGATTATACCGTCTCGACGGAGGTCGCAAACCTCACCCTCGCCACCGGCACGGTGGAAGACACCACCGTTTACAACGACGGCGACGCCGTGGCGACCAGCAGCGCCGGCCTCGGCTTCGTCATCGAACGCACTAACGACCTCGTGCACCTGCTGAATGGCAGCGCGAGCAAGACCACGTTCGACTTGAAGGATCTGGGCACCGGCAAAGCGGTGGCGCTCGCCGACAAGGCTTACGTTCCGCTGCTGAAGGAGAGCCTGATCACGGTCCTGGATCTCAAGGCGGGCACGGTCTCGAAGCGCATCGATCTGAGCAGGTACAGCGCTTCGGCCGATACGGACGGCAGCGCGGACATTGACGCCGGTGTTTATGACGCGAAGAAGAAGATCGCGTACTTCTTGCTCGGGCGAATCGACTTCAACTCGTTCGACTCGCAGTTCCACCTGCCGTGCTCGAAGACCAAAGCGTTGGTGGTCGGCATCAACGCCACGACGGATGAAGTGGTCGACCTGAACGGTGATGCCGACGGCGAAGCTGCAGAGCTATCACTCACCAATCCGAAATCGGTGGCGCTGGCCGCCGACGGCACGCTTGTCGTGCTTTCCAACGGCTGCTACTCCGCTGGCAAACTCACGAACCAAGGCATCGAAAACCTGGATCCGACCACGGGCGTGAGCACCACTGTTTACGCACCCAAGAACGACGACTACCTGGCTGACCTGATCTTGACCGGCGGCACGAACGCGCTCCTGGGCACGAAGGACAGCATCTACGCACCGCATTGGTACAAGTTCGATCTCGCCGCTGGCATGCTGGGCGATGAGCTCCTGAATGTTCCGGGTGCCGTGAGCTTCGACGGCACCAACTTGCTCGGTGTCGGCACGGGCGGCGAGGTCATCAAGTACACGCTCGCGACGGGGAAGGACTCGACAGTGGCCGCGAAATCCTGGGCTGGAGATTATGACTCAGCGGTCTCGACCGCGCTCGTGAAGTGAGCGTGTGCGCAAGCGCCACACCTTGGTGAGGCAGTGAATCCGTAACAGTTCCGCAGTAGAGCGACCGCGTCGAAAACTCGCGAGCGCTCTACTGCGGCCGGATTCACCACGCTCGGCCGCGCGTTGCTGCGCATCGACGCGCTGCTACCTTGATAGGGTGCCCCGCGTTTTAAAAGTCTTCGGCTTCTCACTCAGCGCGTTTGCGCTGTGGGCATGCGGGCAAAGCGCACTCACCCCTGCGCGCCCGGCGTTGCGTGGGGATGAAGTGGAAACGCGCGTGACGCCGCCTCGGCCGCAACGGGAGATGCCGCGGCTGCTCGCGCCCCCGCCCGCGTACGGGAACAAGATCGTCATGGCAAGCGAGCGAACGCTGCCGCTAAACAATTAAGCTGCCCTGCCGCGCTCGGGGGCGCCACGGCCAGCGCCGAGCTCGGAGCCGCTTTCGGCGATACAGCTAGGTCAGCTCGACCATCACTGGGATGTGATCGGAGGGTTTGTCGAGCCGCCTCGGTTCTACATCCATGGTCACGGCGGTGCAGCGCGCGGCTAGCGATTCGGAAAGGAACACGTAATCGATGCGCAAGCCTTCGTTCTTGCGAAAGCCGCCGCCTCGGTAGTCCCACCAGCTGTAGAGCCCGCCCTCCGAGTACTTCTCGCGAAAGGCGTCTTTCAGACCGAAGTCACGAATGCGCGCGAGGGCTTTGTGCTCGTCCGGGTGAAAGTGCACTTTGCCGCGAAACAGCTCGGGCGCGTATACGTCGCGCTCGTCGGTCGCAATGTTGAAGTCACCGCACACGAGAACGTCGTTCTTGGGGTTGGCGGTTTGGTCCAGCGTGACGCGCAGCGTTTCGAGCCAGGCAAGCTTTTCCGGGAATGACGGCGACGTGACCGTCTTGCCGTTGGGCACGTAACAGGAAAGAATGCGGACCCCGGAAATGGTGGCAGCAATCGCGCGTTTGTCTGCACCGGGTGCGTGACCGACAAGACCGATGCTGATTTCCTTCATCGGTAACCGCGAGAGAATCGCGACGCCGTTGTACGAGAGTTGTCCGGCCATTGCGACGCCGTATCCCAGGCGCATGAACTCGTCGGTCGGGAAGTCGTCATCGACGACTTTCGTTTCCTGCATGCACAGCACATCCGGCTGAACGCGCTCCAGCCAATCCAAGGCGTGGTCGAGGCGTGCGCGAATCGAATTGACGTTCCAGGTGGCGACTTTCACTAGGGCCGCCGTAATACCGCGGCACGCCGCTCGCAAGCCCTGGCTCAACCTACGCCGGGGATGGAAAGTCTTGTCTTGCGCGCGCCTGTGTAATAGCGAAGTAGCGGGTTGTTCATGTTTTTCGCTCCGCGTCGGGTCTCTGTGTTGGTGGTGCTGGCGGTCCTCGGGCGCGCTCGGCTCGTGTCCGCGCAGGCTGCGGCCGCGCCTGCGGATCAGGGGGCCGTCCCCAGCGGCGCCTCGGGCGCGATCGTCAAGCCTGCCGAGCCGCCGAAGGCCAACGCCAAGAAGCCGGTCATCGTCTTGCCAGTGCTCACGCACTTCGAGCACGCGGTCTATCCGCCCGAAGCCGAGAAGGCAGGCCTGCAGGCGGATGTAGTACTCAAGTTGACGATCGACCGCACTGGCACCGTAACCAAGGCAGAGGCAACGCCGCCGATGGGCAACGGCTTCGACGAAGCAGCAGAAGCCGCCGCGCTCAAGTTCACGTTCACGCCGGCCACGCGTGACGGCGTGCCGATCCCCGTTGTGATTCCGTACAAGTACTCCTTCACGCTGAGCGCCGCCCCGCCGAGCGCAGCGCCGCCGCCGCCGAGCCTCGGCAATCTTGCGGGCGTCGTGCGCCTCGCCGAAACCAATACGCCGCTCGCCGGCGCGACCATCACCTTCACGCTGCCGGATGGGACGCAGCGGGTGGTGGCCACGGATGAACTGGGCAAGTGGCAGGTCCCGGACCTCCCGCCAGGTCGCTACAAGGTCCACGTTGAATCTCCCGGTTTTCAGCCGGTCGATAACCAAGAAGACGTCGTCGTTGGTGAAGAAACCAACGCCGTTTATCGCTTGGCCCCGGTTTCCACGGGCATCGAAATCACGGTGCAAGGTGAGCGCCCACCACGTGAGGTCACGCGCCGCACGATCGAGCGTCGTGAAATCGACCGCATCCCGGGCACCAGCGGTGACGCTTTGCGATCGTTGCAAAGCTTGCCCGGTGTTGCTCGCCCACCAGGCCTGGCCGGTCTATTGATCGTGCGCGGTTCCTCGCCGAACGACACGCAGGTGTACGCGGACGGCACGCTGCTTCCGTTGATTTATCACTTCGGCGGCCTGTCCAGCGTGGTGCCCACGGAGCTGTTGGACAAAATCGACTTCTACCCTGGTAACTTCAGCGCCAAGTACGGCCGCGTTCAAGGCGGCATCGTGGATGTCGGCCTGCGCAGCCCAGATACGCAGTGTCTGGGCGACTACGGCGTGGCCACCGATAAAAAGGGCTGCTTCCACGGCATGGCGCAGGTGGATCTGATCGACGGCCGCGTGCTGCTGCAAGGACCGCTGCCCGCGAAGGATTGGTCGTTTGCGGTTGCCGGCCGGCGCAGCTGGGTCGATTTGTGGCTGAAGCCAGTGCTCGAGAGCGCGGGCTCCACCGTCACCGCCGCCCCCGTTTATTACGACTATCAGCTGATCGTCGACCACAAGACTTCTTCTTCGCGCTTCAGCCTGCGCGCCTACGGTTCCGACGACAAGTTCCGCATCATCCTCACCGACCCGGCCGCGCAAGATCCAGGGTTCGGCGGTGCGTTGAGCTTCGGCACATCTTTCTACCGCGCGCAGATGTTGTACCAAACGGATCTGTCGCCGAGCGTCTCGCTCGACGCCATGGTCTCGGTCGGCAAGAACTCGGCCGGCTTTTCCCTGGGCAATTTCCTGTTCAGTTTGAACACGTACCCGATCTACGGCCGCAGTGAATTCGGCTTCAAGGTCGCCTCCGGCGTGAAGGTCAACGCGGGTTTGGATTTCTTGATCGCGCCGTATGAAGTGATCGTACGCTTCCCGCCGCCGCCGCGCCCGGGTGAGCCTGACCCGGGGCCGTTCGCCAGCCGGCCACCGCAAGAGTCGCACGAGCAAAGCACCGCGTTTCGCCCCGCCTGGTACGGCGAAGCCGAGCTGCAGCCGTCCAGCCGTTTGCGCATCATCCCCGGCGTGCGCGTTGATTACTCACGTGACACGGGCCACTCGGACTTCAGCCCGCGCATCGTTGCGCGCTATGATCTGATCAAGGGCAACAGCGCAGAAGACGCAGATCAGCACCGGCTTCGCACCACGCTCAAGACGGGCGCCGGCGTGTTCTACCAACCGCCGGAATACCAAGAGACCAATCCGGTGTTCGGCACGCCGGGCCTGCTGTCGAACCGCGCCATTCACTACTCCATTGGGGTCGAACAGGAGTTCACGCCGCAGGTCGAGCTGAGCTTGGAGGGCTTTTACAAGGATCTCACTCGCCAGGTCGCGCGCGCGCCCAATTCCGAGGGGAGCTTCACGTACAACAACTACGGCGCGGGCTCGGTCGTTGGCCTGGAAGCGCTGCTCAAATACAAGCCGGATGCCCGCTTTTTCGGCTGGGTTGCCTATACCCTATCGCGCAGCGTGCGGCGTGACGCGCCGGATTCGCCAGAGTATTTGTTCCAGTATGATCAGACCCACAATCTGATCATCTTGGGTAGCTACCGGCTCGGGCGCGGTTGGGAATTCGGCGGCCGTTTCCGCGTCGTGTCGGGCAGCCTCGACACCGCTTCCCTTCCGCCGCCAGCATTGCCCGCTTTGTACGCGGCAGATTCCGGCGCGTACAGCCAGTTGCAAGGTAAGCCGTTCAGCACTCGCCTGCCGCTGTTTCATCAGTTGGACTTGCGCGTCGACAAGCGCTGGCAGTTTCGCACTTGGCGCTTCTCCAGCTACCTGGACATTCAAAACGTGTACAATAACGCCGCGGTGGAGGGGCTGAGTTACAACTACAACTTCAGCAGGCGCTCCTACCAAACCGGCATCCCCATCATCCCTAGCATCGGATTGAGAGGCGAATTTTGATGCGCCAGAACGCGGCCAGCTGGGCCATGCGCTTCGCACTCCCCGGCTTTTTGAGCCTATTCTTGCTCGGTTGTGGGCCTGATTTCGATCCACCGAGCGAGCTGCATTCACTGCGCGTGCTCGCGGTACAGAAGGACAAGCCCTACGCGCAGCCCGGTGACACCGTGAACCTGCAGATGCTCTGGGAAGATGCGTCGCTGAACGCCGGGCGGCCTGTGACCATTGCCTGGTCCGCGCCGTGCTTCGATCCCGAGGGCGATCTCTACTACCTGTGCTTCGCGGACAAGAGCTTGTTCGGGAGCGGTGAGCCCGTGCTCGGGGATTCAACGACGATCAAGCTGCCCACGGACATCATCTCCAAGCGCCCCCCACCGAGCCAAACACGCAACGCGCCGTACGGTATTGCGTACGTATTCTTCGCTGCTTGCGCGGGCACGCTGACGCCCATTCCGGTCACCGGCAGCAACACCTTTCCCATTGGCTGCAAAGACGCCGACGGCAAGTTGCTCGGTGCTGATGATTTCGTGGCCGGCTACACCTCCGTCTACTCCTTCGAGGGTTTCTCTAACAACAACCCGGACATTTCTGGCTTCGAGCTAGACGGGAAAGCCTTGCAGGCGACAGAGTTCTGCCAAGACGCAGATTGCATTGCACAAGCCAGCTCCAACGTGCCCGATCCAGACAGTATCGATTGCAGCACGGACGACGCGCGCTGTATCCCCACGTGCGCGGCTGACGGGGACAGCTCGTGCAAAGCTTGGTCCGTGCGGCCCATCTTGGACAAGACCGCCGAGGCGAATCAAGACACGGATGAAGTGTCCGCCAAGTTGGTCGGCCGTCACCTGGGCGAGCAGATGTGGATCAACTACTACACGGACGCGGGCAGCTTGAAATCCCCCGTCCGGCTGCTCAACGACGCAAGCGCCGGCTGGAACGACGACTACGGCGCGAAGTTTTACGCGCCAAAAGCCCCCGGTTTGGTGCGCCTCTGGGGCGTCGTGCACGACAATCGCGGCGGTGCCGCGTGGGCCGGCGTGACGCTCAAGGTTCAGTAGTCGCCTGCGAAGGCTGTGACACCACCCGCGCGCCGCGTCACAGCGGAGCGCTTAGGTGCGTGCCGCGCGCGCAGACCAGGCAACGATGGCGCGGTTGGCCAGCTCTGGCAGTGCTCGCTCTGCCAGATCACGTCCGACCCGCTTCGCTACTACGCGGGCAACAGCCACCGCCGCCGTTTTCGCGAGCGCACCCCACAACGTTGAGCTCGCTCGACGGGGCCCACGGACACCTTGCTGCGCGTGGACTGCGTTGGCCAAGAGCACGACCGCGCTTCCAACGCCCACACCGATCAGCAACGGCTTGAGCGAACCCGCGGAGGCAGGCTCAGCCTTAGGCTTGCTAGGCGAGGCCACGCGGCGTTTGCGCGACTTCACGACCCGCAAGGAGGGGCTCGCGTCGCTTGCTGAGGGCTTTGCTGTGGCTCGCATGGCTCTGGTCGAATGCAGCCGACGTGCCACGGCGGCGAGCGCTCAATCGCGCACGAATAGCGCCTAAGCGTAGTGGCGACGTGCGTCACCCCAGCAATAGCGAGGCGCTTTGCCTCTATTTTTCGGCACTGAACCCGAAGCCAGCGCGACAGGCACGCGCAGCTTCCACGCTGACCCGGCCACGCTCGAAATACGCTTCCAGACTCGGTTCGAGCTCAAAGGCACGGCTCACCCGCGAAAGGGCGACGAGGTACACGCATTCTCGAGCCAGGCCGCCGCCACGCTGCGCGCGGCAGGCAGCTTCCACTGCGCTCGCGATGTCTTGACCGAGGCTAAGCAGCGAGCAAACCACCTCCTGAAAAGGCATTCCGCGGCGGACTTCACGCGCGGCAATGTGCCGGCGCGCAAGCTCGCGGCGGCGCCCGCCTTCGAGCACAGAAGCCGCGCGTTCGAGCAACAATGCGCGGCCCTCCTCGTCATCACCGCTGCGCGCAGAGCCGACGCGGAATAGGCCGAGTTCTTCGCGTTGTGCGGAAACGCGGGGCCGTACGTGGCCTTCGATTTCGTGAAGCACGATGCGGCGCGTGGTGTCTCGGCTATGCCACAGGCCGGGGCGAACGCCGACGAAACCCTCACCCACCGCGGCGGCGGCAACTTGGTTCGGCCGCACTTCCACTCGCACCGGCAAGCCCGAGGTGGCTTGTTCCAGCGCGCAATACAAGCTGTGCGGATCGCTACGGTCGTCGCTGCGGTGTTGCTTGGCGGGCGCATCATCAGGAGCGGTGATCCAGCGCTCGGCCCAAGCTTCCGCCGCGTCGAGGTCCGCGCCCGGTTCGACGACGTAGCGAAGCGCGCACAGGGCGGTGAAAGAGGGCTTGGCAATGTGCTCGGCGGCCTCCGCTTCACGAGCTAGCTCGAGCGCGCGCGCGGCATATGCGGCACCCAGCGCGCCGAAGCCGCCGATCGCCACCGCTGCCGCTTCCAGCGCGCCGCGCAAAGTTGCAAACGAAGGGCAAGGCGCGTACTCGAAGCGCGGCGCGCGCTGTTTGCCCGAGCCCCAGTCAGTGATCAGCGCTTCACGCTCAGAACTGCCGTTGCTCGGGTGCACGCGATCGATCAGCCGAATTTCGGCCTCCGCGCGGCGCAGGAGCTGCTGCGTGTTTTGGAAAAGCGGCGTGCGGTCCAGCTCGATCACACCGCGAGGCTGCGGAGTGACCGGCATGTTCAGAGCTTGTTCGCGGCGATGTTGGCAAGCTCGCTGCGCTCACCCTTGGACATCATAATATGCCCGACAATGGGCTCACCGCGCATGCGGTCGGCAGTGACGGACAGGCCGTTCGTCGAGCTGTCGACATACGGGTTGTCGATCTGAAATGGGTCGCCGGTGAGGATGATTTTGGTGCCTTCGCCGCAGCGGGTAATGACGGTCTTCACCTCGTGCGGCGTCAGGTTCTGTGCTTCATCCACGATCACGTACTGATGCGGCAGGCTGCGGCCGCGAATGTAGGTGAGCGGTTCGACCTGCAGTTGGCCTGCGTCGAACAGCTCCTCGAAACCGCGCACGCCACGCCGCTTACTGCCGCCGGCCACGAGCAAGAATTCGAGATTGTCGTAGATGGGTTGCATCCACGGGTTCAATTTTTGGTCCACATCACCGGGCAAGAACCCGATATCGCGACCCAGCGGCATCACCGGGCGGCTCACCAAGAGGCGCGCATACGCGCCGTCGTCCACAACGCGGCGCAGACCGGCGGCCAACGCGAGCAGCGTTTTGCCGGTGCCGGCTTTGCCGACGACGGTGAGCAACTTCACGTTGTCGTCGAGCAGCAGGTCGAGCGCGAACGCCTGCTCCTTGTTGCGCGGGCGAATACCGAGCAAACCTTCACGAGGCGTTTTCAGCGCACGAATTTCTTTCGGCTCGTGATGAAAGCGGCCCAGCGCCGTGCGCGGCCGCGGGCTGTCGTCGCGCAAGACCACGCACGCATTGGCGTTAAGCTTATCTGCCTCAGCGGGTTTGAGCGAACTCACTTCGAAGAAGCGGTCCAGCTCTGCCGCGGTTACCTGGAGCTCGATGATCCCGGTTTCGACGCGGTCGAGATCGACCGCCGAGTTCTCGTAAGTCTGCGTGATGAGGCCGAGCGCATCCGCGCGGATGCGCAGATTCACATCCATTGTCACGAAGATGGTGGGCTTGTCCGGCGACTCGTCCCGAAATTCCAGCGCCGTTTGCAAGATGGCGTGGTCACCCGTGTTGGGGTTGAGCGCGATCTTGAGCTCCAAGCGCCGCATCGGCACATGCACGCGCAAGGTACCGCCGTCCGGCAGCTCTACACCTTTGGAGAGCGGGCCCTTGGCGCGTTGCGCGTCCAACAAGCGAGAAACGGTGCGCGCATTCCGGCCGCGCTCGTTGGCGTCGCGCTTGAACTGGTCAATCTCCTCGATCACGTAGATCGGGAGAATGACGTCGTTGTCCTCGAACTTCAGGAAGGCGTGGGGGTCGTGGATCAGAACGTTCGTGTCGAGGACGTAATTCTTTTTCATCGGCTCTTAGTACTATTTGGTCACTTTTGTCTTGAGCTCACAAGGCTGCGGCGGCGGGTAGATTTAGGCCGTGCAGCAATCCGAGCCGCCCCGCGTCACCTCCCACTGTCGAGGCAGCAGGCGCCCGGTTCCGCCGGTTCTCTCGTTTGTTTGTGTCCGCCCGCGCCGATCGTGATCTGCTCCTGCTTAAGAACTGACTAAGTAGTGTTAGCGCGTGTCGCGCCGCCGAGGGGCAGCCGCCCACGCGCGCGCTGCGCACGAGCCTGATACCTAAGAATCTCACAAAAGGCGTTTCACATCCAGGCGTTATGACCGCGCCTCGAAACGGAGATCGCGGCTGAATGCACGCAAAAACCGGGCCCCCGGCCTGGCGCGCGCCAAGCGTTGGGCCCTCAGTGCAACGCCGCGCTAGAGTCGCGCGGTGATCGGGCGCTCTCGCTCCTTTTGGCTTTCGGCTGCCGCGCTCGCTTATGTATGCGTAGGCGCTGCGCATTTGGCGGGCAGCCCGTTGCCGTGGTTTGCGCTGCTCATCCTACCTGCGCTGCTGTACGAGGCTTGGCGCCGGACAGCGGTGCCCGCCGGCAAAGACGACGTTTCTGAGGTCTCGCGCAGCGCACTACGCGCGGCGGCGTGGGGTTGCTTGATTTGGGTCGCAGCGCGCACGGGTCCGGCAGGGCGCCCGGCGCTCGATGCTGCCGCAAATCTCGGCATGGGTACGGCTGCGGTTGCGGCATTGGTCGCCATCGCGCGCATTGCCCGGCGCCCAGGGCTGCTTGCGCCCCCGAAAGCCGCGCTCTCGCTGGACGCCGCAACTTTCGCCGGATTTTTGTGGGCACTCGCTAGCGCGCTGCCGCTCGGCATCGCGCTCTTGCCCGCAGAACGCGTGCGGCTCGATCCGTTGATGATCGACTACGCCTCGACCAGCGCAGCCATTGGCTCATTGCTGGTGTTCATCGCGGCAAGCTTTCGCTTGCGCGCGCTCCGTCGGCTCGAGCTCGGCGTCGGTGATCGCGCTTCTGGCGCGCTCTCTTTGGCCATCACCACGTTCTCCGTCGCCATTCCGGCAAGCTTGCTGGATGTGGCGCCGCCCGATCGCGTCCTACCGGTTGCGGTGGGCGCCGCGGCGCTCGCCATGACGTGGGCCGCCACGACGCCAGAGCCCACCACAGTGTCGAGCGGGCTGCGCGGCGTGTTGTCTATCTTGATCTTGGGCACGCCCATTATCTTGGGAGCGGGCGCCATCGTGCGCTCGGCACCCGAGCACTCGGGTGCCATTTTGCTGTGCGCGACTACGTTGTGCATTTTCGTGGGTTTGATCGCGCGCGCCGTGGCTCGCCCGCTCGGGCCGGAGCAATCGCGTTGGCTCGACGCCATCGAAGCCGCCAGCCGCGGCGCTCTGCAGCCCGAGCCGGATTCTGCGCTGCGCGCTGCCTTGGAAGCGCTCGGCCGTACCGCCACAACGCCCAACGCGCGCCCCGCGATTTTCCGCAACAGTCCGCCGGAAATGCTCTCCGTCGACGTCGCAGGCTACCTGCACGTCGAAACGGCGGAAGCGCCGCAGCGCTTGTACACGCTGGCCGCCGAAGAGCCGGAGCGAACCCTGCGCGCGGAGGCCTTGCACGCGCTCGCGGTGCGCCGCCCCGAGGTGCGCCCGCTGATCGCCTGGTTCGATGATCGCCGGGCGTTCTCCGCCACGCTCGTCGTGGACGAAGACGGCCCGATCGGTTTCATTTTGCTGCCCGCGGGCACCCGCACCTCCGCGATGACGCTGGAAGAGGCGCGGGCGGTGCGCGTGCTCGGCGATCGCATCAGCGCCCTCTTAGCCGTGTCCTCCGCGCTCGCGCGATCTCGCGAGCGCGAGCTGAAAGCCGTTTCGCGCGCGGACCGCGTGGATGACGAATGCAAGCGCCTCGAACACATCATTTTTGCCGCTTCCGGCCGGCATCTAGAGCTCGCTGAACGGCTTGCGCGCACCGTGCGCACGACGGCGTACAGCCCCGCCGCGCGCCAGGCGCTGGAACGCTTGCAGCGCCTCGGCAAACAGGGTGCGCCGGTCTCGTTGCTGGCGCCCCCCGGCGTGGAAGCCATTGGCTGGGCCGCACACGCGCACTTGGAAAGCGCGCGCGCGGGGGGTGCATTCGTCGTCGTCGACGGCACGAACCCAGCCGAACACACGCTAGAGATCTGGCAGGACCCAGAGCGCTCGCCGCTGGTCTTGGCGGATGGCGGCACGCTCACCATCTTGGACGTTGCGGTGTTGCCACTCGAGATTCAGGATCTGATCGCGCAATCCTTCACCCGGCGCACGACCGCGCTCGCCGTTTCTTCGGTAGCCAAACCTGGAATGTTCGTCACCTTGCGTGTGCCGATGCAGCGCTTGCTGGAAGAAGGGCGCCTGAGTCGTGACCTTTCGCGCTGGCTCGGCGCTTCCGAGGTGCTGCTGCCCACGCTGGCTGAGCGAGCTGAAGACTTGCAGGCGCTGGCACTCGAGGCGTTGTCGCGCGTGGGGCTCTCGTTGCGAGGCGAACCGCTGGGCTTGGAGCCGGCTGCCATGCGCTTGCTCGCAGAGCACGATTGGCCGGGAAATGAGCTGGAATTTCGCGCGCGCTTGTTGTCTGCGGCACGCCGCGCGCCGGGTCGGGTGGTGCGCGCCGAGGACCTACTGGCGACCGGTTTTGCGCCCGT
This sequence comes from Pseudomonadota bacterium, assembly GCA_040005755.1. GTDB lineage: Bacteria > Myxococcota_A > Polyangia > Polyangiales > Polyangiaceae > PMG-095. Next base: position 29,397 of record JBDTYJ010000002.1, on the reverse strand, counting down.
ACTGCCCAGCACACTCGACCACACACCGCCACCAGCCCTGCTCGCGCGCCGCCCCCGCCCGCCGCGAGCGCCCCGCGGCCGCTGAGCTTTTACCCGAGTTGTCCCGCTCTGACGGGCGAGCCGAGGCGATTGCGACTTTTGAGCCACGACAGTAGGCTCGCCTGTCCACCGTGACCATCGCGCCCATCACTGAACGGAGAAAGCTCGGTGACCGCTTCGTCGTGGAGCGCGAGGTCGGGCGTGGCGGCGCCGGCATCGTGTACCGCGCTTACGACCTATTGAGCGAGCGCACCGTCGCGCTGAAAGTAATCGCCTCTGAAGCGGGCGTTGCCCCAGAAGAAGAGGCGCGCTTCACCCGCGAAGGGCAGCTGCTCGAAAACCTAGACCATCCCGGGATCGTCAAGACCGTCGGCTTCGGCGTGCTGGATGAGAGCGGCCTGCCCTTCGTGGCCATGGAGTGGCTGGAGGGCGAGGACTTAGCGGCGCGCCAAAAGCGCGAGCCGCTGACCATCGCGGAAGCCGTGGAGCTCACCATTCGCGTCGCCGAGGCGCTGCAGGCCGCGCATGAAGCCGGGGTGATCCATCGCGACATCAAGCCGGGCAACTTATTCTTGTGCAAGGCACCCGGCGCCGAGGGCCCGCTCGGCCCGTGGCAGGTGAAGCTGGTGGATTTCGGCGTCGCGGCCAAGAGTGACATTCGCATCACCCGTAGCGGTGACGTAGTGGGCACGCCCGCCTACATGGCGCCTGAGCAAGCGCGCGGTGACGCGCCGATTGACGCCCGTTGCGACATTTACTCGCTCGGGGCCACGCTGTTCGAGTTGATCGCGGGTCGCCCGCCGCACGTCGGCCCCACGCTGATCGCAACCTTGGCTCGCTTGGTCACGACCGCGCCGCCGCGGCTCAGCGAGCTGCGCCGTGATACGCCGCCTTCCATCGATAATTTGGTGGGGCGCATGCTGCACACCGACCCCGCCTCCCGCCCCGGCGACATGGCGGAGGTGCTGGAGTTACTCCACGACGCCTCTGAAGATGCGGAGCGGCTGAGCTGGGTCGATTCCAGCCCAGAATCCATGCGCTCCACGCGGCTGGGCTCGAGCGTCTCGCGCCTGGTGACTTCTATCGTCGCGATTCGGTTTGCCTCTGCCTCCGCGCGCGAGCGCGCATTGGAACAATTGCGCCAACGCGGCGCGGACGCCGTACCGCTCGGGCAGGATTCGATCGTGGCTCATCTCGGCGCGCGACGCGCCCTGGGCAATGAAGCGGCGGTGGGACTCGAGCTGGGACGGCGCTTGGCGCGCGCCGGCGCGCGCGTGGGCGTCGCCAGTGGTCGCGCAAAGCTCGATTGGGCCAGCGGCACCGGTGAAATGCAACCGGTGGGTGAAGTCGTCGATCGCGCCTCTTCGCTGTCACGTGACGCCGATGCCGGCGTCGTGCTCGCCGACGCGACCACGAGCGAGCTCGGTCGTGGCCGCTATGAGTTTCGCACGCGCGACGACGGCTCTTCGGTCGTGGGTGAGCCCGTGCACGGGCGGCGTGGCGCAGGCGGCGCTCCCTTCGTCGGGCGTGACCCAGAATTAGCCCAGGTTTTAAGCGCCTTCGAGCGCTCGCGGCTGGATTCCACGCCGGTCTTGGTGTCGATCGCCGGCCCCCCCGGCATCGGCAAGAGTCGGCTCCGGCGTGAAGTCATGGCGCGCATTTCCGCGTCGGCGGACGCGCCGCACATCGTGCTGCAACGCTCGGAGGCGTACGCTCAGGGCCACGCGCTCGGCGCCGCAGCCGACGTGCTCCGGGGCATCATCAGCTTGCCCAAGGGCGCCACCAGCGCGGAAGCCGCCAAGGCCATCGTCTCACGCATCGGGCCCTCCACTCGTGACGAGCTCACCGCTAAAAACCGCGAGCTCCTGGCGCGCTTATTGGCGAACGAGCCGCTCCCTGAAGGCCTCGACCCACGCGGTTCGCGCGACGTTCTGTGGTTGGCGATGACGGATGTCGTGCTGCACGTGGCAGCCAATCAACCCACAGCAATCTTGATGGAAGATTTGCAGTGGGCGGATCCGGAAAGCATCGGCTGGCTCGACCACATGCTGGGTCGCGCCACGGGCCGCCCACTGGTCGTGATGGCGCTAGTGCGGCCGGATTTTTGGGCAGACCAGGCCAGCCGTTTCACCGGTCGCGATCACGTGCGGCTCGAATTGCGCCCGATCTCCAAGCGCGCCTCGCGCGCCATTGCGCGCGCTGTGGTGGGTGAAGCCGCGGCGGAAGACCTCGTCGAAAAAATTGCCGACCAAGCCGCCGGCTTGCCGCTATTTGCGGAAGAATTGGCACGTTTGAGCGCTTCGGGCCGAGATACCGCGCACGCGCCCACAATCGAAGCTGCGATTCAGGTCAGTCTGGATGTGCTGGATGAAGAGTGCCGCGACGCCGTGGGTCGGCTCAGCGTGTTCGGCCTCACGTGTTGGGACTCGGCGCTCGAATCACTGGGCATGCCGCGCGCCGAAAGTGTGATGAAGGCGCTCGTGGCCGCCGAAATCTTGATGGAGCAGAACGTGTCGCGCTTTCCCGGCACGCGCGAGTGGGTGTTCAAGCACGCGCTCGTGCGTGAGGTCGCCTATGCCTCGCTCGGTGAGCGCGAGCGCAAGGAGCTGCACGCCTTGGCGGCGGCTTGGCTGGCCTCCATGGGTGAAGACTCGGCCACGGTCGCCGGTCAGTATGATCTCGGTGGTGAACATGCGCGCGCCGGCGAACATTGGGCGCGCGCAGCGCAGCGCGCTCTGGCCGCCAATGCGCTCGCGGATGCGCTCACCATGGCCGAGCGAGCGCTGATGTTCGCTGAAGGCAAGCCGGCCGGCTTTCTGCGGGCGTCCTACTTGGACGAAGCCTGGAGCCGCCTCGACCCGCGCGCGAGCGATCGCGATTCGGCCATTTTTTCGCTGGAAGACAACGTGTACGACGAGGCCAGCGCGGTGCGCGCGCGCGGCGCTCGTGCGCGCTACGACGACGCGCGCGGCTCCGGTGAGGGCATCAGCGAGCGCCTGGCTGAGGCACGTGACCAGGCGGCGGCTCTCGGTCTTCTGGATGAAGAGGCGCGCTGCTCAGCGGTGCTCGCCTCGCGCAACGCCTTCGCCGGTCATTTCGCGGAGGCCGAAGCAGAGATCAAGCGCCTGCTCAAGCTCGCGCAAAAGCAGCGCACCACGGCAGCCGCAGTGGACGCATATCAGACGCAGGCCATTGTGCGCCAAACTCAGGGCTCGCTGGCTTCGGCCCTCGAAGCTCGTAGGAACGCCGCCAACGCAGCACGCAGCGCGGGTCTCAAAGAGCGCGAGGCGATGCTGATGACGAACCTGGGCTTCGCGCTCACCACCATCGGCGCGCGCCAAGAGGCTCGCGCTACGCTCGAAACCGGGCTCGCGTTGGCCGACGCCATCGGCAGCTTGGGGGCGGTGCGCCACGCGCAAATGAACTTGCTCGGCTGGGCCGCGACCTTCGGCAACGATCGCCAACTCGAGGCAAATTTGGCTGAAGTGCGGGCCGATGCGGATGCCGCAGCGACCGGCGTGTGGGCCGCGCCGGATCGCGCCAACCTGGGGATGTTGTTCTATCGCGGGTGTGAGTTGCTACGCGCCAGCACGGAGCGCGAATGGCGGCGCGCGCTCGGCCTGCTGCGCATTGCCGCGCAATCGTACCGCACCACCGGTCATCGCGACGTGCTGCCGGTGGCGCTCGGGCTCTGGGCCGAGGCCGAACGCCGCTGCGGCAACGCCGGCGGAGCGGTAGAGCTCGCGCGGGAAGCGGCGCAACTCCTGGACCAAGGCGCACCCAGCTTGCTCAACGAATCCGCCGTGTACCTCGCGCTGCACGCCGCGTACGTGGCCATTGGTGAAGAGGAGAACGCGCGCCAGGCCATCGCGCGCGGCATGCCTTCGCTAGTGCGTCGCCTGCACGGCTTGGTCGGCACCCCCTACGCGCGACAGTTCCTGACCGATCTGCCCGACAACGCCAGATTGCTCGCGGCCTCCGAGGGCTACGGCTTGGTGCCGGACGCAATTCACCGCGTGCTCGAATCCACGTCCTAACACTACTTAGTCAGTTCTTAAGCAGGAGCAGATCACGATCGGCGCGGGCGGACAGCGTCGCACCCCGCGCCGCGCCAGAGTGCCCGTTACTGCTTGGTTTTCAGGAAGCGCGCGATACGAGCGCAGGCCTCTTGCACGCGCGGCGGATCTTCAATCAAGGCGAAGCGCAGGTAGTCATCGCCTCCTGGACCGAAGCCGATGCCCGGCGCTACCGCAACATGCGCGGACTCAATCAGCTCAGTGGTTGCGGCGAGTGACTTCTTGCCTCCGAACGCGCGCGGGATTTTCGTCCACACGAACATGGTTCCGCTCGGTTCAGCCACATCAGGCCAGCCGGCGGCGCGCAGGCCCTGAACCAGCGCGTGCCCGCGCACTTGATACAGGTTTCGGATCTCGTCGGCGAAGCGATCGCCATGCTCCAGGGCCCAGGCCGAAGCCAGCTGCAAAGGCGCGAACGTACCGTAATCCAAGTACGTTTTCATGTGCGCAAGCGCGCTCACCATGCGCTCATTGCCGACCATGTATGCGATGCGCCAGCCCGGCATGTTGTAGCTCTTCGACATCGAGAACACCTCGACGGCGAAGGCTTTGACGGCCTCGCGATCGACGCCGCAATCGAAGATGCTAGGCGCGTAGCGGTTCGAAAAATCGAAATCCGCGTACGCGAGATCATGCAGCAGCATGGCGCCGGAGTTGCGCACGGTGCGCACGAGATCCCCCATCGCCTCGCGCGAGATCACTTGGCCGGTGGGATTTTGCGGGTAGTTCGCGATCACCAGCTTGACGCGCTGCCCGCGCCTGCTGACGCGCTCAATGGCCTCCGCGATCGCGGTAGCGGGAGCTATTTCGGTGCTCGCCGGGTAGTATTCCACCGTCGCCCCGGCGATTTGCGGCGCGTACGCGTGAATCGGATAACACGGGTCCGGCACGACCACGACGTCCCCACGATCCAGAATGGCGAGGCACAAGTGGCTCATGCCCTCCTTCGCGCCCATCGTGATGATCACCTCACGTTCGACGTCGAGCGTTACGCCGTAGCGGCGGGCGTACCAGGCCGCTGCCGCTTGACGCAGCGGCAACAAGCCACGCCCGGGATGGTAGCGATGATTCTCCGTGAGGTCGGCCGTGCTGTGGAGCTGCGCCACGATTTCGGGCGGCGTCGGCTGGTCCGGGTTACCGAGGCCCAGGTCGATGATGTCTGCCCCAGTGGCGCGCACGCGCGCTTTGACGGCATCACTGACGACGAATGCATACGGAGGAAGCGCCTGGGCGCGCGAGAAAGTCCAATCCTGAGCTGTCACGGCGGCCACTCCTTATCATGAAAGTCTGGACGTGCCGCGGGGTTCGGCCGGCTTTTTCGGCCCTTTCCTGTTTTTTTCGACCGGGCACGGGCCGCTTTCGGAGGCGCCCGCGCGATTTGCGGCATTTTCCGACGCCCGTCGCTCATACTAGAGGGCGAGAGCCATGCTCCGATGTGAGATACGCGGCGCGGTACGCGCCGATGAAGAGGCCCTGCTTGGCCTGGCACGCCACCTCAACTCGGTGAACCTGCCTCACGAGCGCAGCCACGTGCAGCGGCTCTTGGATCATTCCGAACGCAGCTTCAGCGGCGAGCTCAAAGACCTGCGTAAGCGGAAATACGTGTTCTTGCTACGCGATCTGGAATCTGGAGCTGCGGTCGGCACCTCCATGATCGTGGCGCAGCTCGGGCGCCGTGACGCGCCGTACATCTACTTCGACGTGATCACTGAGGAGAAGTATCACGCTGCGCTCGACCGCCATTTCCAACACACCGTGCTGCACCTGGGCTTCTCTTATCAGGGGCCCACGGAGCTCGGCGGGCTGGTCGTGCTGCCCGAGCACCGGCGCGCCACGGATCGCTACGGGCTCCTGATCTCGTATGTGCGCTTTCTCTTCATCGCAGTGCATCGTGAGCTATTCCAACCCGAGCTCCTGGCCGAGCTGCTGCCGCCACTGGAAGCTGATGGGACCAGCCATCTGTGGGAGGCGCTCGGGCGCCGCTTCACCGGCATGAGCTACGCTGAAGCGGACTTGCTTTCGAGCACGGACAAAGCCTTCATTCGTGATCTATTCCCGAGCGGCGGGATCTACGCGAGCTTGCTTTCAACCGAAGCGCAGAACGTGATCGGCAAGGTGGGTGCGCAAACGAAAGGTGTGGAGAAGATGCTCCGTCGCGTCGGGTTTCGCTACGCAGAACGAATCGATCCGTTCGACGGCGGGCCGCATTTCTTGGCTGCGGCTGACGACGTCACGCTGATCCAGAGCGCACGCATTGCCCGCGTTGGCCGCGCCGCGGGCGCCCGGCCCCCCGCGCGCTGTTTGGTGGCTTGCGATCTGAAGGAACCCCCTTATTTTCGTGCCGTTCCGGCTGACGTTCAGAACCTGGACGAAACACACGTTGCGCTCGCCAGCGAGGTCCAAGCGCAGCTCGGGCTCGCCGAAAAGGACGTGGCCTATATTCTTCCGCTCGGCTGAGCGGCACAAGGCATCGAGAGCGCTCCACGCAGGCCTCGAGAGGCTGGCTCTCGGCCCGAACCTCGCGTACGTTCCGCGGCCCATGCAGAAGTTAGTGAAAGGTATCCACTCGTTTCAGACAGGTTTCTTCGCCAGCCACCGCGCGCTGTTCGAGCAGCTAGCAACCAGCGGTCAGCAACCGGAAACGCTGTTCATCACCTGTTCCGATAGCCGCGTCGTGCCGAACTTGATCACGGATGCGGCGCCGGGCGAGCTGTTCATCGTGCGCAACGTGGGCAACGTGGTGCCACACATGGACTTGCCCGGTGGCACCGCGGCCGCGATCCAATACGCGGTCGAAGTTTTGAACGTTGAAAACATCATCGTGTGCGGGCACACACAATGCGGCGCTTTGAAGGCCATCTTGGATCCTGACAGCGTAGCCCACTTGGAATACGTGCGGCGTTGGGTGAAGAGCACCATCAGCGTCAAGCAGCTGATCGAGGAAAAGTACGCTCACCTAGGCCCGGAAGAAAAACTCACCGCGGCGATTCAGGAGAACGTACTCGCGCAGCTCGAGCACCTACGGGAATATCCGTTCGTCGCCCGGCGCATGGATGCGGGGAAGCTGCACTTGAACGGCTGGATTTTCGACGTCGGCAAGGGTGAAGTGTTCGACTACGACCCCGCGCACGGCGAGTTCCTGCCGCTCAGCCGCAGCTAACCCTGCCTCGAATTTCGCGCTCAGGGATCAAGCGCAGATCCCCGGTTGCCTTTGCGTTCACGGCGGCTTGAGCTTGTGCTCCGGCCGCCTCAAGGCGCCCGCATTTTATGGGAAATTTGCGCGCCGCCGCTATTCGCAGCCGCAGCGACGGACTCGGGATCTTGTGTGGCTCGCCGCGATCCCTTGTCCGCGCCACGTGCTTCTGACCGGAAAGTCTTCAAATCGACGAACTGGAAAAAACCACTACGCTCTTTCGAGCGCTGCTGGCCCTGATGCCGCGGCCCTTGACAAAGGCGCGCTAAAACCGGTACTTATTGGGGTTAATGGCTTTGCAAGTCTCGAGCGTGAGCGCCTTCCGCGGAGCCGTTCACCCGGCCAGCAGGCGATGAGCCGAACGCCGGAGTTCGCCGAAGCGTTGCGCGCCCAAACGCACGCGGAGCCATACCGCACGAAGACCATCGAACGGTTGCGCCTGCCAGCTCGCGCTGAGCGGGAGCAAATTCTCGAGCAAGCGCATTACTCGCCCGTGCATTTGCGGTCAGAGGATGTGTTCATCGACCTGATCACGGACAGCGGCACTGGCGCAATGAGCGACGCACAGTGGGCCGGCCTGATGAGAGGCGATGAAGCCTACATGGGTTCGCGAAGCTTCTTCAGCTTCGAGCGGGCAGTGCAGGAGGCCGTCGGCTTCGAGCACGTGATCCCCACCCATCAGGGCCGCGCCGCCGAAAACATCATCATGGAATTGATGGTGAAGCCGGGCGACATCGTGCTGAGCAACACTCACTTTGATACCACGCGAGCGCACGTCGAAAATCGCAAGGCCACGCCGGTTGATTTGATGAGCGACGCGCTTTGGCGTTTCAGCGAACCCCAGGCATTCAAGGGCAACTTCGACTTAGCCAAGCTAGAAGCCGCGCTGACCCGGCATGGCAGCCGCGTGCCGCTGATCATCATCACGGTGCTCAATAACTTTGCGTGTTCATCCCCCGTCTCGCTCGAGAACATTCGCGCGGTCTCGCAGCTGGCGAAGCGCTTTGGCGTGCCTGTGTTCTTCGACGCCTGTCGCTTCGCCGAGAACGCCTACTTCATCAAGAAGCTCGAGCCCGGGTACGCCGACAAGAGCGTCGCTGACATCGCCAAAGAGGTGTTTAGCTACGGCAAAGGCTGCTGGATGAGCGCGAAGAAAGACGCGCTCGTGAACATCGGCGGCTTCATCGCAACCGAAGACGAAGCCTTTGCCGCCCGCTGCAAAGAGCGGCTCGTACTGTACGAGGGGTTCTACACCTACGGCGGCCTGGCGCGTAGGGACCTCGAGGCAGTCGCCATCGGTCTGAAAGAAGGCGTCAGCGAGGACCATCTGGCTCAGCGCACCGAGCAAGTGCGCTACCTGGGTGGAATGCTCGAGCAAGCGGGCCTGGTTGTCAGCAAGCCCGTCGGTGGCTCTGGCGTGTTCGTGGACGTCGAGGCGCTGTACCCGCACCTGCCTCCGGATAAGTTCCCTGGCGTAGCGTTGTGCGCTGACTTCTACCTGGAAGGCGCCATCCGTTTGGGTGCCGCGCCGTTCGAGCTACACACTGTGTCGCCGGAAACTGGTGAAATCGTGAACCGCGTTTTTCAGTTCGCGCGGTTTGCCGTGCCACGCCGCGTGTACAGCAAGTCACATATGGACTACGTCGCTGGCGTCGCCGCGCGGGTGGTTGAAGTAGCCTCAAGGAATCCGGGGTATGGCCTGGTCGAGCACACTGAAGTCTTGGGTCACTTTTTTGCGAAGTTTCGGCAGGTGTCGGCATGAACGCCAGTCACGTGAAGCCGAGGCAAGTCACACGTAAAGTCGGCTCGCTGCTCATCCTGCGTGAGGGGCGCACTGATCCGCTGGATTCCGAATGGGACGTGACGCTGGGCATTCTGGCCGAGCATCGACACGAGATCGATCAGATCAAGGTGCTCGTTTTTACCGACGGCGGTGGCCCCACCCAAGCGCAGAGGCGGCGCCTCGAGCAAACGCTCAATGGCAAGCCGATTCGCGTGGCCGTAGTTTCGGACAGCATGAAGGTTCGCTTCATCTGCTCATCGGTCGCGCTCTTCACCTCGAACCTGTCCTCGTTCCGGGTGACTGAGCTGCGAGACGCCTTTGCCTGGCTGAACCTCACCCCCGAAGAACGCAAGCTCGCGAACGAAAACATCGCCGCGATGCGCGATCTCGTCCAGTAACGAGCCCCGCCAGCGCGCATCGGCCCGAGCGCGATCTCGCCCGGCGTTCGGACGAGACCGCCGCACACAGCGGGCTCTATTTGAAGATCCCGACGCCGGGCGCGAGCAGCGCATCCGGATCGAAGCGCTCCTTTAGCGCCTTGAGCAGGAAGTAATTCAAACCGTACTGCTGGATCCAATCCTTCTTGTCGAATTCGACCGAGCCGATGGAGTAGCGCGTGCCGCCGAGGTTGCGCGCCTTCTCGAACAAGGCGCGATTGCGGGCCAGCATCTTCGACTGAAACACCGGATCCGGGCCGGGCGTCGCGTTCGCAGTCAGAATGTCGAACAGGAAGACCCATTCCGAACAATCCGGGAGCGGTAAGAACGGGCTGCCAATCTTCGCTCGCTTCTGCGGGAACAGCAGCACGAAGCCAGTCGGGCCAACGTCTTCCGGCGTGAGCGCGTGGATGGTTTCGCCGACGTATTTTTCGACGACGCGATCCCCCAACCAGACATCGAACCAGGGATGCAGTACGCCTTCCCACAAGCCAATCTGCGTGAAAAAATCGATCACAACGTCGATACGTTCGACGTAGTTTTGATAGGTTTGGTCGGTCGGCGAAGCGGCGGCCGGTGGCACTGCCAGACCGCGCAGCAGCTGGTTGTCATCGGGCGGGGCATGCGGCTCGAAGTACTTTGCGACGTTCAGCAAGTAAACGAGGCCACCTGCTCCGTCGGCGGTCCACATGCCGTACACCTCATCCGCCTCGTCACGCGCTAGGAGCGTGCGCAGGTCGTTGAAGAAGAGCGCATTGTCCGTGTATGGCAGCACGTAGCTACGCGCCATCGGAAAGGCTTTGACCATGTCCACCACGGCGCGTGTGATGATGCCGAATTGCCCGAGGCCACCCAGCGCCGCGTAAAACAGCTCCCGATTCTGGTGCGGTGAGCAGATCTTGATCTCGCCCTCCCCTGTCACGATTTCGAGCTCCTGCACGTGATCGATCTGCAAGCCGTGGCGGTTCCGAGCGGGCACGCCGGCTACGGATAAGGTGCCGGCGATCGACAGCTTGATGTAGCCAGTGAGCACCGGCGGGGTCAGCCCGAGCGGCGTAGCGGCATCCACCAACATGCGCCAAGTGGCGCCGGCTTCGATGTCCGCGCGGGTGCCTTGAATGGAGTGGATCTTGTTCAGTGTGGCCATGTCGACCACGAGGCCCGCCTTGACCTGCGATTGACCGAACGTGGTGTGGCCTTGCCCGCGTGGCCCAACGGTGATGCCGTAGCGACGACAGAAGCGCACCATTTTGGCGATGTCCTGCACCGAGCCCGGCTTGAGCACCGCGACTGGAGTGTCGTGAATCGCGCTCCCGGCGTCCGTCGCGTAGGGCGCCAAGGAGGCCGGGTCCGTCGACACCGTGCCATCCAAATGCGGCAGATGATCGAAGGCACTGGCGGCTTCCGCCGAAGCAATCCACGTCCGCGAGACAGGATTGAAGCCATAGACCGCAACTGCACCGAGACCCGCAAGCACTTGTCGCCTAGAGACCATCGCCTATCCTCCGTTGGAGCGGGAGCGGTGGGCTCCGTGCTCGAAACATTTTTCTACCCTGGCGAAAACCGTTACCAGCCCCGGAGCTTTTTTGCAACGAGCGCGGGCACTTACAAAGTGTCGACGGGGCGGCGGACTACGTCAGTTATTCGCGACCACCAGTGAAATCGGTGCGTCGAGCGCGGCGGCTGTGCGTGCGGAGCTCACTCGCGCGCGGCGGCATCGCCAAAGATCGCGTGGTCGATGGCGGATGCGACGCGTAACAGCGACTCGAAGCAGCGCTCAACCGCCGCAAAGACATCGGCGGCGACCTCTTCGGTCAGGCCGATTTGCAAGAGCTGCGGTTGGGTAGCCTCTTCGAAATCACGGAATCCAACTTCTGACGCCGCGCCGTGAACCACGCGCTCGGAAAACTCTGTCGCGGTATTGAGTAGCTGCTCGCAGATGGCGGAAACCGCCAGGACGGTGCCGAGGCGAGTGCGGTCATCCGTGGCCGATGCAACGTCGGCCACCCGCGCGAAGGCGACCTCGCGCAGCGCGGTGTGCTCCGCCGAAAACAAGGGCGGCGCATGGTCGGAGATGCCGAGCGCCTCGAACACATCAAAAAAACGCTGGCCGCGGGTCCGGGCCACCGCGGCCACTTCGGCGAGCCGGGCCACGATCAGCGGATCGGTCGCGCGCTCGTGGGCGAAGCGCGGCAGATCCCCGAGCCACAGCACGAGCAGCGAGAGGTGAGACGCGAGCCGGCGCGCCTGGCTGATGTCCCCGGTGCCGTTTAGGTGAACCAGGAGCGGTTGTTCCTGCAACAGCTTTTGATGGCGAGCGATCAGCGCCTGGACATCAGCCATGGTCGTGGACGGTTGTGGGGCGGAGCGAGGCGACGTTTTGTGGACGCCCGAGGCGGAGTCGGTCGGCGGTGGCAAAGATGGGCGGCGGGAAGTAATGCTGTACGCCTCCGGAGCCACATACACGGTGACTCGAACGGCCGAGGCCTCGCGCCGGAGCGACGCATATGTCAGCAGCCCGCGCCCCATGGTGAGCGAGCGCTCGGAGACGGCGGTCAAGGCGAACGACAAGCGCTGCGCATCTTGCGGCGACATCATGCTCGAAACACGCGCCAAGGCTTCCGCGTCGTGCTTCACATAACAGCGAATTGGCACGTGGACGGTGACGTCCGGCGCGGCCAGGTTACGGCGAAAGGAAAAGCAGCTCAAAATTGGCCGCGCGTCGAACGGGCCTTGGCTCGCCGTCAACGCTTTCAGCCAGCGTTGCGCGTCTTGCGGCTGGCTGTTGCTCGCCCCCGCAATCAAGCGATCCACCGCTGCCGCGGACTCTGCGCAGCCCACGTATACCTTCACTCGCGCCGCTTCTGGCGCCTCAAGATCGACGGAAAAGTAGCGGATTTCAGCCCCGGGGTTGTGCGCGAGGCGTTCCTGAAGGAAAGCCCACGCCGCATCGTAACCGAGGCGGCGCAGCGCTTGCTCTACGACGTACGGGGCTGAGCCCATCCCGAACAAGCAGGGGTTGACGTAAGCCTTGAACAGGGCTGGCCGCGCTTCCTCCAAAACTGCGGCATGCCACAGGGAAAAGCGCGAACGCGCCCCTGCGAGCGGCACGAACAGATCCTGGATTTGTTCGAACAGGCTTAGATCCGCGAGGCCTCGGGTCTGCAAACGCTTACCAAACGCAAGACCGGCAGCCCAACTTGAAACCTTGGAAATTGGCTCAGCCTGCGATTCCGCAAGCATGCGCAGCCGCGGCGTGGTGCCGTCGAAGGAAGCCGAAAACTCAAACGGCGTGCCGTCATCGGAAATGTCGTTCGGCCATGCTGGCGAGTCCCCCACGGCCCAGTCAGCCCAGCCTTCGCTCATCAGCGCGAACACGTCCAAAGCTTGCCCTGTCAGGCCCTCTGACAAATCGAGCGCGCTCGCGAGCGATCGCAGCTTCCGTCTCCCGAGCGCCCCGAGTGAAATGCCAGGAGCCCGCGTGGATGCTAGAGATTCCATGTCAATCAGAAACCTGGCCGATGTGGCAAGAGTGGAACGCAGACGCTCTCTCCTCGAAAAGGATGGTGCTTTCCAAAGCGGCGCGAGGTCCGAAAAGTTAACGAGGTCTGCGATAAACCCCAAGAGTTACAATTCGGTGTCCAGAACTCTGCCGAACCAGCCAGGTCACGAGGCATCGACAAGCTTCCCACGCGCATTCCTGGGCATTATTCCAGAAACCGAACCTTCACCGCGGGCCTAACTCTAAAGTGTACGGGGCGGGGTACCAGCCTGTCAAATTAGGGGCTCTCCGGCTCGCGCAGACTCAGCGCGGCGCAACACGCGCGCTGTGACCTGCCGATTTCTGCCACACGAAACGTGTGCGCGCGTGTGTGTGCCCGCATGTATCCCAGGTGCATCACGGGTAAGTTCGGCACCAACGCCGCCCGAGTTTCCTGTTTCCGTTTGGGTTTCGGCTTCAGTTTCGCCGCGCTGGCGCTCTCGGCTGCCTGGAGTGCGCGAGCCCGCTCAGCCGAGCGTTTCGGCCTTCGGAGCCGCGGGCAGCGACCCGTCTGGCGTGCTCGGAGAGCGCTGCGCGCGCCCAACATCGTCGATTTCGACGCGGCCGTCCCGCATACGAACCACACGCGGCATTCGTTCCGCGAACGCCGGGTTGTGCGTCACGACGATGATCGTGGTCCCATGCTCGCGATTGATTTGGAAAAATAGCTCGTGAATCGCGTCGCTAGTGGCGCTATCGAGGTTGCCGGTGGGTTCATCCGCGAGCACCAACTTGGGATCCAAGGCGAGCGCGCGGGCCACGGCAACGCGCTGCTGCTCCCCGCCCGATAGCTCCCCCGGCCGGTGCGACGCGCGGTGGGTCAACCCGACCTCTTCCAACAGCGATTGCGCGCGCTTTTCCATTTCGCGCCGTGGGCGCCCCTGAATTAGCCCCGGCACCATGATGTTCTCGAGCGCGGTGAATTCAGGCAGCAGGTGATGAAATTGGAACACGAAACCGATGTCGCGGTTGCGGATCGCGGCCAACCGGGCCCCGCTCATCGTCGTCAACTCTTCGCCGCCCAAGCGAATTCGGCCTGAAGTGGGTAGATCCAACGTGCCAATGCAATGGAGCAGCGTGCTCTTGCCTGCGCCTGACTGACCGACGATAGCCAGGATTTGCCCGGCGTAGATGTTCAGATCGATGCCCTTCAGCACTTCGAGCGTGCGCCCCATGTGCTGAAAGCTCTTGGTGAGACCCTCGATGATGACTTGTGCTTCGGCCACGGCTGCCTCACTCGTAACGGATGCCTTCGACGGGCCGCAAGCGGCTGGCTTCGAGGGCGGGGTAAATCGTAGCGATGATCGTGATCAAGAACGCGGCCAGCGCGACCAACGTGAAGTCGGACCACTCCACGTTGATCGGTAGTTTGTCGACGTAATACACATCCGGGTCTAACCGTACGCCGAACCACTTCAAGCCCAGCGTCGCGGCTAGACCGGTGGTCACACCAAAGATGGTGCCGATACCGCCAATCATCATGCCCTCGGTCATGAAGATTTGCAGGATGGCCTTGTCGCTCGCGCCGAGCGATTTCAAGATCGCAATCTCCTTGCTCTTCTCGGTCACCATCAACAGCAACGTGCAAATAATGCAAAAGCTCGCGACCAAAATGGCAAGCGACAGAATGATGAAGGTCGCGATTTTCTCCAGCTTGAGCGCGCTGAACAGGTTCTTGTTCGCTTCCTTCCAGTCCCTGATCTGCAGATCCTCGCGTTTCACCTGCGCCTCGATTGCCGGCCGCATCTCGGACACGCGCTCAGCGTCGTCGATCTTGAGCTCGATGCCGGTTACGTTTTGCTTCAGATCGAAGAAATCCTGCGCGGCATCGAGCTTCACGTACGCGTGGCTTGCGTCGTATTCGTACATGCCGCTGTAGAAAATCGCGGCCACGCGGAACTTGCGGCTACGCGGCAAGACCCCCATCGGCCCCAAATCACCGAGCGGAGAAATGAGCGTGAGCTCGTCACCCACATACACGTGCAGTGATTTCGCGAGCTCGCGGCCGATCACGATGCCGGGAAAAGCATCGACGGGAATGGTCGCTTCCGCCACATCCGGATCGAGCCGGGACAGGTAGGGCTTGATGTCGGGGCCCTTGAGATAGAATTCACCGCCGGAGCCGATGCCAATGGGCTCGTCGGGCGGCAGGGTCGCCAGCCGCTTGGGGTCATCCAAGTAGGCGAATTTTCCGACCTCGATGTTCTGTAGCAGGTCGATCACGGTGCCGATGGTCACCGTGTCGATGCCGCGCAGGATCACGCCCGCAGTGTTGGAAGAGCTCGAAGCCATGGCCTCGCCCGAAGCGACGGGCGTAGCGGCGCGTACGCCCTTGACCAAGCGCAGGTCATCCAGCAAATCCCGCCAGTCTGCGAAGCCGCCGACGCGTTTGCTTTCGATTTTTACGTGCGCGTTGTTGCCGAGGATCTTGTGCTTCAGATCGGCGCCAAAGCCACCCATGATCGAAACTACGGCGCACAACGCAAACGAGCTGACCCCCACGCCCGACATCGAAAGCAGGGAAATGACGGTGAGAAAGCCGCTTTTTTGCGCGCGCACGTGGCGCGCTGCAATGAAAGAGACGAAGCCCCGACCTTCCAGGCGGTCCATCAACCAAGGCACGCTCAGCACCATGAAGCAGACCATGAAAGCCGTGCCCGAAAGCGCGGCGCCCACGCGCACGACCTGATGCCAGAGCACAAAGGCGCTGCCGCGCGGCTCAGGCAAGCGCTTGACCCAGATGGCCAAGCCGACGAGCAGCACAAAGCTGACTCCGGTCGCCCAGCGCAGCAGTGTTTTCCCGCCGCGGCGCAGCGCGATGCGCAACAAGCGCCAGGCCAGAAACACAGCGAGGAACGCCAGCGCGCCGACGAGGGCGATGCGACCGGGCAGGCCGCCGCCGTACCAGGCGCGCAGGAACATGCCCGTGATGGTCTGGTAGCGACTGAGCAGAGGCGGAGCGAAGGCGGTCATTCCGACTCGGGACGCAGCAACGGGAACGCGATCACGTCACGAATCGAGGGCTGCGCGGTGAGCGCCATCACGAGGCGATCCACGCCCAGCCCAAAGCCGGCCGCGGGAGGCATGCCGTGCTCGAGCGCGAGCACGTAGTCCTCATCGTAATCCATGGTCTCTTCAGCGCCGCCCGCCTTGAGCTCGAGCTGCGCGCGGAAGCGCGCGGCTTGGTCGTCCGGATCGTTCAATTCACTGAAGGCGTTACACAGCTCGCGGCCATGCACGAACAGCTCGAAGCGGTCGACCAGCGTCGGATCGGCGTCTTTTCTGCGGGCCAACGGCGAAACCTCGGCCGGGTAGTCGGTGATGAACACCGGCAAGCTCTTTTCACCGCTCGCGGAGCGGTAATCCCCAGCAAGGAAGGGTTCCGCCAAGTACTCATAGGCCACGAACAAGCGCTCGCCGTCGGATTTGCAGTGCGTCAGCGCGCGGCGCAAATTCCCCCAGTCGATGTTCTTGGCGCGCTCGGAGCACGCTCTCCAATCTTCCACCTGAGCATCCACCGGGCTAGGCAGACGCTTGCCGTCTGGACCGAGCTGGAACGCAATTTCTTCAAGCCGCGTTGCGATGTGGGCGGGTAGTTCGGCGCGCTCCAAGGCCGAACTGACGGCGAGCTTCATGGGGATACGGGCGAAGGGTTCGGCGAGCGTGAACGGGCGCTCGCCAAGCCACGCTTCGTAGAACGGGTTCAGGCCGAGCGACACCAGACGCGCTTCGAGAAAGGCATCCACGTGGCGGAACAGCCGTTCGGCTTGATCCATCAGGCTCTCGTACGTTGCGTAAGCCTGGTAAAACTCGAGGATCGTGAATTCGGGATTGTGCCGCGTGCTGATGCCTTCGTTGCGGTAGGCTCGCCCAATTTCATACACGCGCTCGAGCCCACCAACGAGCAAGCGCTTCAAGTACAGCTCGGGCGCAATGCGTAAAAATAGCTCTAGATCCAGCGCATTATGGTGGGTCTTGAATGGCTTCGCGGCAGCGCCACCGACCAGGGGATGCAGCGTCGGCGTTTCCACCTCCAGGAAGCCCTGCGAGTCCAAGAAATCACGCAGACCCTGGACAATGATCGAACGGGAACGCAGGGCGACAGCAACCTCTGGGTTCGCGACCAAATCCACATAACGGCGGCGATAGCGAATGTCCACGTCCGTCAGCCCATGGAACTTATCCGGCAACGGACGCAGCGCCTTGGTGAGCAGGCGGAGCGAGGTAGCTTGCACGCTCAGCTCGCCGGTCTTGGTCACCATGACCGTGCCGCGCGCTTCGATGTGGTCGGCAATGTCGATGTCTTCGAGCGCCGCGAAGCCCTCACCCAGAATGTCTGCCTTGGCAAACACCTGCAGTCCGTCACTCATGTCGCGCAGGTGCAGGAACGATGCCTTGCCGAAGCCACGGCGCGCCATCAAGCGACCCATCACGTGGTACTCGCGGCTCGCCGCAATGGCTTCCACCTTCGCCGGGTCGTAACGAAGCTCCGATGCAGGCTCGATCAGCGCACAGGCAAACTGCAGGCGCAGCTCGCGAAGCAAGCTGCGGTCGGTGACCGCTACGTCATTCGCGAACGGGTTCTGCCCGCGCGAGCGCAGGTGCTCGGCCTTGCTCCGGCGCGCCTCCACCAGCGCATCTTCACCACTCTTTTCCATCATTTACCGCCCGTCGTGTAGCGCGTGTGCGACGGGGCGTCTAGCTTCGGCGCCGCCCGCCGAAGACGCGGCGCGCAGCCCACCCGGGCCTAAAACGACCCGAAAATCTTGGCAGAGCAGACACAAGCAGGCACCGAGAGGCGCAGCCAACGAAGGCGGACCGAACAGGCGCACGCACTGTCTCGGCAGCGCGCGTGGCGCCCAGCGGCTCAGCCCGCCACTAGACCGCAGATGCCAACAGCTAGCTCGAGCGCCCGAGGCCTCGCGCCCACGTCACGCAAGAGCCAAAGGCGGAGTACCCTGCGTGTTTACGACTTTGTCCGCGTTCTTCAGCAGGTATGCCTCGATGAACGCGTCCAAGTCACCGTCGAGAACACCCGGTACGTCCGAAGTCTCGTACTCACTCCGGTAATCTTTGACGAGCTGGTAGGGTTGCAGCACATAGCTGCGAATTTGGCTGCCCCAAGCGATCTGACCCTTGGCGGCTTCATAGCGCTCTTGGGCGGCTTCGCGTTTCGCGGCTTCCAGCTCGTACAAGCGGGATTTCATGGTTTTGAGGGCCATGGCACGGTTTTGGTGCTGGCTGCGCTCGGCGCGACACACGACCACGATCCCGCTCGGAAGGTGCTTCATGCGCACGGCGGTCTCGACCTTATTCACGTTCTGCCCGCCCTTGCCGCCGGCGCGCATGGTCGTGGTTTCGAGATCGATGTCCCGAATCTCGATGTCGATTTCGTCTTCGATATCGGGCGTGACTTCAACCGCAGCAAAGCTGGTTTGGCGTCGTGCGTTGCCGTCGAACGGGCTGATGCGCACCAGGCGGTGCACGCCCATTTCCGCGCGTAGGTAGCCGTAGGCGTTCGGCCCGGCCACGGTGAACGAGGCGCCGTCGATGCCCGCTTCGTCACTTACCTGGTAATCGATGACGTCTGTCTTGAAGCCACGCCGCTCGCACCAACGCAGGTACATGCGCAGCATCATTTCAGCCCAGTCTTTGGCGTCCGTTCCGCCGGTGCCGGGGTGAATGCTGACGATGGCGTTAGCGTGATCCACCGGGCCGGAGAGCATGCGCTGCAACTCCGCCTTGCGCACACGCTCCTCGAGCGAAGGGATCTGCGCCTCGACCTCAGACACGATGCCTTCGTCGTTGTCAGACGCGCCCAGCTCGAGGAACTCCGTCGAATCCGCCACGTCTTTCGTGAGCGACTCTATCCAGCCTACTTTTTCGACCGCGGATGCGCGCTTGCGCATCAAGGCTTGGGCCTTCTCCTGATTGTCCCAAAACTTGGGGGCAGAGGAGATTTCGTCGAGCTCTTCGATTTCCCGCTTTAGCTGCGGTACGTCAAAGAGACCCCCTTAGCGCATCAACACGCCTTTGGAGGTCGGACAGGGAGTTACGCGCGTCAGCGAGCATGGCGAGGCGTGTCTACCTCGACTTTCGCCGATTCGCCAGCAAGGCTTGCGCCCTCCCCCTCGCTTTCTCCGATCGCCTGAGAAAACCAGCCCTCGGTGAGTACATCCAGCTCAACCGCGGCGCCAATGGTCTCGAGCTGCGCGGTTTCCCGCACTTCCGGCTCGCTATCCACGTCTGCGGCGCGCACGCGGCTCCTTTGCCAGAGGGCCAAACGCGACAGCACGCGGTCGATCAGACGGCGTTCGGCTGCGTCACGTTCGTTCTGCAAACGTTCGATACCGACCTCTTGGTCGGAGAACACCAGGCGATCCAAGTGCCAGGTCAAGCGGGCTTCGAACGCGAGCTCCGAGGTACCTGCTTGCGTATAGCGATAGGGATCGTCCGTACTCGGGGTGAGACGCAGCGTTTCCCCGCTGCTGCGCAACGCGCGGAGCCGCAGCTCGGGCAGCGACGCCGAGCTGCGCGCGCGAGCCGCAAGACCGCCGAGGCGCGCCCGCAAGTCGAAGTAGCCGGCGCTAGCGAGCGCGTGGCGCACGGTCCCGCGCGCGAGCCGAGGCGTGAGCAATAGCAAGACGGGCTCGCCCTTCTTGGGCGGAGCGGCGGTATCAGCCGGAGACGTTTCAGTTGTTTTTTTTGGTGGGTCCTCTGTCAGGCGTGGCGCGGCTACGGGAACGGCCGCTACCCTGCGCGGCGCGGCCAAACGATCGAACGGGATACTCAGCGCGAAGAAACCGCTCCACTCACGCAGCCAGGAACTGCTGCGATATTCGGCGGAAATCGAGACCCAAAGGCTGCTGGGGCTGGGCGAGGCGTGGGCCGGCGCAGCGGCCAGAATTACGCTCGAAACCGCTGCCCCCCAAACAACACCCCTGTTCATGAACAGAGGTCGGTCGAGCGTTGACGCGGTTGCGCCTGAACGCTTAAAAACGCAGCAGCGTTAGTGCGCGGGGCGGCGCGACAGGTGTTGCACCGCGCGTTGCTCAACAGCCGCCGAGGCCCCACCGACCAGCGGATGCGGGCGAAAGCGCTCAGGCGCGAGATCCGCGGCAATCACGAATGGTACGAAGCGGCCCTCCGCTTCCCAGCCGAGCACAGCGCGCACTACTGCGTCCGCATTCAGGCCAGGCAGCACGACGCTACCGACTTCAGTGCCGGGTGACACGTCATGAGCGCGCCGCTCGACTTTGCCGCCGCGGGTGCGAAAGCTCACCACACGCACAACGGCGCGGCCTCGCGGCGCGCGGGTCTTGAGCGCGTCCAAGGCATGGGCAGGCAGCTCCCAATACAGCTGGCGTTGGCCGGCGTAGGAGAGCGTGATGAGCTGGGGCGGGAGCGCGACGACGGGCACGGACACGGCTATTTCCAGCGTCGGTGCGGCGACCTGTGGCTCGGGTTCGCGCGCGGGAGGGGCGATTTCCGGCGCCGCAGCGATTTGGGGAGCAGCCTCGGCAGTGGGCTGCGAAGTGGGGCGCGCCTCATTTTCGGTAGTTGCGAAGGCGACGGACGGCGTGATGGCGGGCTCCGGCGCAGCCGGCGTAACCGCGAGCTCGGGCTCCGGCGCAGCCGGCGTAACCCGCTCTGCTTCTGGCGGATCGGCAAAGGAGACACGTTGGCGACGTGGAGCGGCGGCCTTGGGAGCGTCTGAACCGCTCGCCAGGCGATCACGAAGCGCACGCGCCGCGTCGTGATCGGGCTCCTTGGCCAGCACTTCATCCAGCATGCGCAGGGCGCGCTCGAGATGCCCTTGAGCTGCATAGATTTCGGCAAGGGTCACCGTGGCGACGGGCGGCGGCCCTTTCCAGTCGCCTTCACGGGCGCCTTCACCGCGAATGATGGCAGCGGCGTCCGGCAAGTTGAGCCCAGCCTCCACCACGCTCGCCACCAAATCACGCGCAACGCCGAGGAAGCCGCGCGCGCGCTTCTGCTGCACCGGATCGGGCTCGGAGCGACGCACGATTTCATCGCGCATTTCGACGCGTGTCATCAACTCCGCGCGCTCAACGCCGAGCACCCGCGCTTTCAAGATGAGCTGTTCGCGGCTCATGCGCTCGAGATCGTCGCTACCGTCAACCATGGCGCCCGTATTATTGCGGCTCGCGGTGGTGCGGGGTCAAGGGGCGCCGGACGATTGCAGAATCAGGCGCGCGGCGCGCAAGTTCGGCTCCCAGCTCGCGGATGCGCAGCTGCGCAACGGCTGAAGTCGGCCGATTAACGCCAAGCCCCGCGCGCCGCCGGATCCGGCGTCAGGCCGGCAAGGGCCGCGCGGGCATGCTCAATGTCGGTCGCGATTTGCGCCTTGAGCTCGGCAAGGCCGGCGAATTTTTGTTCGGCGCGGAGGCGTGCCGCCAGGTGCACGCGCAAGGTGGCCCCGTACAGATCGCCCGCGAAATCCAACAAATGTACTTCAACGCTGAAGCCGCCGCTCACGGTTGGCCGGAGACCAATGTTCGCGACGCCCGTGCCGAGCGTGCTCGCCGCGCCGTCAATCACGCGATCCACCAGCACGGCGTACACGCCGTACGGTGGCAGGGCCTCGGCCACGCCGCCCAAGTTGGCGGTGGGCACATCAATGGTGCGACCGCGCTGAGCCCCCAACACAACCGTACCGCTCAGCGAGTGCGGGCGCCCGAGCACCGCTTCGACCGCTGCTAGATCGCCAGCGGCCAGCGCAGCACGTACGCGAGTGCTCGAGTAAGCGCCCTGTGCATCCCCACTGAGCGCCGAGGCATGCGCTCGGAAGCCGAGCTCTTTGCCTAACCAAACGAGGCTGGACAGGTCGCCCGCGCGTTCATGGCCAAAACGAAAATTCTCGCCCACGATCACGACTTTGGCACCCAGTAGCTCGACCACGAACTCGCGCGCAAATTCAGCCGGAGTGAGCACGGAAAGATCGACCGTGAAGGGCTCGACCACAACGCGCAGGTCGGGCCCGAGCCGTTCAATTAGCTCCACCTTGCGTCCCAACACCGTGAGCGGCGGCCGTACGCCCCGCCCTAGCACCTCCGCCGGGTGCGGATTGAAGGTGAGCACGAGCGGGCGCAGATCAGACTCGCGTGCTTCCAGCGCGGCCGCGCTGATCACGGCACGGTGCCCCAGATGCACGCCGTCGAAATTGCCGATTGCGACGAGTGACCCTCGGCCCGGCTGTTCGGCTCTGGCGGTTCGCACGCTGCTCGGCACAGCGAGCTTCTACCTCAAATGCCGCGCTGCGCGAATGGGCTTTGCCACGTCACTTGCCACCCTTGCCGGGGTCAATGAGACTACCGCTCCCAGTAGTGGTAATGCCTGCGCCTGGTCGATGACCCCCGAACAAGCCATCAAGGAAGCTCAGGAGCAAAAGCTCAGGCCGGTGTACCTGCTGGTCGGTGACGAGCGTCACTGGGAAACCAAGGTGGTTCAGGCGCTGCGCGCAGCCGCGACCGCGGGCGGTATTCCAGGCCTGAACGAGGACCAAATTCAAGCCAACGAGCGCGATGTAGAAACGGCGCTGGCCGCCGCGCGCACGTTGCCCATGATGGCCAAGCGGCGCTTCGTGCTGGTCCGGGGCTTGGAAGCTTGGGAGCGTGAACCGCGCGAAGGCGCGGAAGCCAAAGAAAAAGCGCATAACCCGCTGGATCGGCTGCTGGAGTACACGCAAGACCCCTCGCCGACCACCACCCTCGTGCTGCTGGGCGGCGGCCTCGACAAGCGGCGCAAGCTAGTCACCAACGCCCGCAAAGACGGCTGGCTGGTGAGCTGTGAAACGCTCTCGCGTGCGGATTTGCCGGGCTTCATCGAGCGCGCGGCGCGTGATCGAGGCAATTCACTCGAACCCGGCGTGGCTGATTTGATAGCTGAATTGGCGGGGCCCGACCTCGGTCCCGTGACAGATGCGCTGGAGCGCTGCTGCTTGTATGCCGGGGCTGGCCAAGCCGTCACCGAAGACGTAGTGGCCGAGTGCGTGATTCGCTTACGCGCGAAGACCGTGTGGGAGCTCGTTTCTGCTGTCGGCAAGCGCGATCCGGGCGCCGCGCTCGCCGCCTTGGATGAAGTGTACGACCCGGCGGACCGCGGCCTGCGCTTGCTCGGCGTGCTCGCCTGGTCAACCCGGCAACTGCTGCGCTTCGAGTCCGCGATGAGTGAAGGCCTTTCGCCCAACGACGCCGCAGTGCGCGCTGGCGCCCCGCCGTTCAAAGCGCGGGACCTCGCCGAGCAGGTCAAGCGCATCGCGCGTCCCGATCTGGAGCGCTGGCTCGAAACCCTCGCGGAGCTCGATTACGCTCTAAAAGGCGGCTCGAAGCGCCCAGCAAAATCAGTGCTCGAACACGGTATTTTAAAGCTCTGTCGTGCCTCCGAAGCCCGGCCGGCAGCCCGTAACAGCGAGCGCAGACCTTGACCTGGCAGAAACCCCGCCCCACATTGATGGCCGTAGCGTGATGGATACACTTTCCCGGGCGGAACAGCCCACGGCTCGGCTCGAGCAGCTCGCCCAGGCTCCCCTCCCTACACGCCACGGCATGTTTCAGCTGCGGGTATTCCGTTGGGACGACCCTACGGTGGACCCAACGCTCAGCCGTGAGCATTGCGCGTTGGTCATGGGCGAGGTGCGCGGCCGCAGAGCCGTGCCGGTGCGCGTGCATTCTGAATGCCTGACCGGTGAAGTATTTCACTCCCTGAAGTGTGATTGCCGTGAGCAGTTCGATCACGCGCAGGCCTTGGTAGCTAAGCAGGGCTACGGCGTGATCTTGTATCTGCGCCAGGAGGGCCGCGGCATCGGCCTGGCCAACAAAGTGCGCGCCTACGCGCTGCAAGCCATGGGCGCAGACACGGTAGAAGCGAACGAGCTGTTGCACCTCCCGGTGGACGCGCGCACGTACGACGTGGCCGCCGCCATTTTGCGTGAGCTGGGCATTGAGTCGATTGAGCTCATGACCAATAACCCCGCCAAGGTGGATGAGCTGCGCAACCTCGGGGTCACGGTAGAGAAGCGCCTGCCGGTGCTCATTCCGGCCAATCCATTTTCGGCCGCGTATTTGGAAGTGAAGCGCCGCCGCATGGCGCATGAGCTGCCGAGCTCGCCGCAGGCCGTCCCAGAACCCATTTCCAGCGTCGAAACCAACGGCGCTAAGAGCCGCCGCGCCGCGCAGTAGCGCTAACCGCCTTTTTTTGCGCTCTTTGCCGCTGCTTTCAAGGCGGCAAAGCGGGCCTTCAGCCGTGAGGCGTAGCCTTCTTTGTTGATTTGCTTGGTGCGCCCGATGGCCAGCGCGTCGTCCGGTACGTCCATCGTGACCGTGGTGCCAGTAGCCACGTAGGCGCCGCGGCCGATGGTGACCGGCGCCACGAGCTGCGAGTCACTGCCGATGAATGCATCCGCGCCGATGGTGGTCTTGTGCTTGTTGAAGCCGTCGTAGTTGCAAAAAATGGTGCCCGCGCCAACGTTCGCGCGCTCGCCCACGTCTCCGTCCCCCAGGTACGCGAGGTGATTGGCCTTCGCGCCGCGACGCACGCGCGTTTTCTTGGTCTCGACGAAATTGCCGATGTGCGCCTCGGCTTCAATTTCCGACTCGGGTCGCAAGTGCGCGAACGGGCCGAGCTGCGCGCCATCGCCAACGCTGCTGGAGGTAACCACGGTGTAAGGCTTGATCATCACGCCATCACCGATGTTCGAATCAGTGATCACGCTGCCGACATCCACCACGGTGCGCGCGCCAATGCGCGTGCGGCCGCGCAAGCACGCGCCGTCTTCGATCGTGGCATCCACGCCGATTTCGACGCCTTCATCAATGCGCGGAGCGCCGCGCACGGTGACGCCGTTCTTGGCGTGCCGCACACGGATCCGCTGTAAAATCAGCTCTTCCGCCTCGGCGAGTTGGCTCCGGTCGTTCACGCCCAAGAGCGCGTCGGCGTGACCCAGCACGCCGGTTACACTGCTGCTGCGCGCAACGAGCGCGATCACGTCCGTCAGGTAGTACTCGCCCTGCGAGTTGTTCGGACGTACCTCTGTCAGCGCGCGCCGCACGACCGCCGTTTTGCCGGCGTACATCCCGGCGTTCACCTCACGCACCGCCTGCTGTGCTACCCCTTGCAAGTCGCGCTGTTCACGGATCTCCAGGACCCTGCCTGTGGCATCGCGAAGGATACGACCATAACCCGTGGGA
Source organism: Pseudomonadota bacterium (assembly GCA_040005755.1). Lineage (GTDB taxonomy): Bacteria > Myxococcota_A > Polyangia > Polyangiales > Polyangiaceae > PMG-095. The sequence goes on along the minus strand of JBDTYJ010000002.1, from coordinate 4,119 downwards.
TTGTCGAGGTGACAAGTCATCACACTCAGCTCATCTGCACCGGGCACGTCCAAAGCGGCCACGAGGGACTTGAGCTCTTCCGCGCGCACCAGCGGCGTATCGCCGTATAGGATCAACACACGCTCCGCAGCCACGTGCTCGATGCCGATGCGTGCCGCGTCGCCCGTGCCGCGCGGGGGGTCTTGCACTGCAACCCGAATCCGGTCACCGAATTCGGTGCTCAACGAGGCTTCGATCTCTTTGCTGCCGCTCGTTACCACCACCGCGTTTTCGACTCCCGCCTCGAAAGCGGCGCGCACCGCGTAGTGCACGAGCGGTCGACCCGCAATCGGGTGCATCACTTTGGGGAGCGCGCTTTTCATGCGCGTTCCGAGGCCAGCGGCAAGAATGACGGCAGTGAGACGAGACATGGCTCAGCACTCCCACAACCTGGCAAAAAAGGCCAGATGTTGGCTCGCTTGTACGGCGCCCGTCGCAGAGCTCGAGCTCCGGAAGGAGGGCGCTCGCAATCCCGCAGCGCACCTCGTTCAGCGCCACTGTTGCCGCGCTGCTTCGCCGCCACCCTTGAGACGGGCTACGGCGCGCCTTCTTGGGATGGGCTCACGCCGTGCGTGGGCGTAGTGGGGCCCGCCGGCGCTTCCGGCGCTGCCGCGTCCGGCGCTGCCGCGTCCGGCACTGGAGCGTCCAGTGCTGGCTCTAGCGGCAAGAGCGTACCGCTCGCCACTGAATCCCCATCGAGCTCTTCATGGCGGGGTGTTACGGCGCGGCCGCGGTCCACGTACACCACAATGCTGTCGCCTGCGTGCAGCTTGTCCGTGCGCGCGCGGCGATTCACGCGCTCCATACTGCCCACGGTCATGCCATAACGCTTGCCCAGCGTCGCCAATGTGTCGTTTTCACGCGCGTTGACAACGACGCGCTTACGGCCATTTTGGGCTTCAAAATAGTCGTAGAATTCCGGACTACCGGCGACCAGTACGTGAGTTTGGGCGGGCGTGATGGTGCGCGCAGCGAAGCCCTTGCTCTTGTCGACGAAGAGCTGGAGCGCCATGCCCGATTGCAAGCGCGCATTCTCGTCCAGCGCATTCCACAGGCCGATATCCGCGACGCTAACGGAAAATGCGTTGGCAACTTTGCCGAGCGTATCGCCCTGGAGCACGCGGTAAAAGGTGCGAGAGCGCTCAGCGTATGCGAACTCACGCGGCGGCACGACGACAGCTTCGTCATTGGGCGGGGCAGCGGCCAAGCGCGGTGCGCGCGGCACGAGCAGCACCGTGCCCGCGACCAGCACCTCTTTCGGCTCGACGTGATTGAGCGCACGCAGCCGCGCTTCACTCACGCCGTGCGTGTTTGCGATCGACTCGACGGTGTCCCCGAATTTACTCACGTAAGCAGCGAGCGAATCATCGTCACTCGAAAGACGCGCCAGTGCGGAAGTGCATTGCGGCCCTTTGCCCGCCGGCACGCGCACCCGCCAACTGGGCTTTGGTGCGCCAGCCGAGGCAACCCAGGGTGGCGTGCGGCCCGCCAAATACCCGGGGTTTAGTGCACTGACGCTGCCTTCCGGAACACCCGCCGCGCGCGCAACATCTTCCAGGGGAACGCTCGGCCCGACCAGCACGACATCGAAAGCCTCAGGGGCATCGACTTCCACGGTGTCGAGGCTGAACGCCTTCTTGTTGTTCATCACGATCGCGAGCGCGAAGATCTTGGGCACGTACAACGTGGTTTCCCACGGCACGCCTGCCTCGTAACGCACCAGCTCCCAGAAATCATTGCTGTTGAACTTGCGGATTGAGCGCGCAAGCCCTCCGTAGCCCATGTTGTATGAAGCAATCGCGAGCTCCCAGCTGCCAAAGCGGCGATACAGATCACTCAGGTAGCGGCTGGCGGCTTCGGTGGAGCGTTCGGGATCCAAACGTTCATCGACCCAGCGGTCGACGGTCAAGCCGTAGGTGCGCCCGGCATCGGGCATGAATTGCCACAAGCCTGCGGCGCCCGCGGGTGACGTGATGGTGGGATTGTGCCCGCTCTCGATCATCGACAACCAGACGAGATCCGTCGGGACGCCAGCGCGAGCCAGCTCGGCGCGCATCGCAGCGCTGTAGCGCCCGCTCTTCTTCGTCCACACCCGGACGATGGCCTTGCCACTCGGGCTATCCCGATAAAAACGCAGGTATTTGATCACGAACTCATCGAGCACCACCGGCAAGTTCGGCAACGTGAGGCTCTTCAGCCAAGCCGCATCCGGTGCCCCGTCCAGCGCATCTCGGTGGGCGGTGTAAGAGCGCAACGCGGGAGAGCCTTGCGTCACCACCTCCGGACCGTCGTTGGCAATGGCCTCGGGCAAGTCCCAGGACCAACCGGGCTCGACCCCCGCGAGCGGTCGCGGAAACAAGACGCGCTCCGCCGCCTTCAAGGAGCGCAGCTCGGGGTCGTCTTTGCCGGCCCGCAAATCCTCGTCGGTGAGGCCGCCTGCAATTTTTTGGCGCGCGGCTTGGTCGGGCTGGGCGCGGGGCGCATCAGCGGGGAGCGTGGCGGAGGGCTTGCGTGGGGGTTTGCCCTTTTGGTGCGAGCCGTGGGCTGCGGCCTTCTCTACCTTCTCTGGCTTGGGCCGAGGGAGCTTACTGGCTGCGGCATCGCTCGCCTGGGGCGATTCGGCTCGGGCCGCACTCGGCAGGGCGCCCACCGACCTGGTGCCCACGCCGCGTTGCGGGTCCGGGGGGCTATCGGCGGGCACCACTGCGTCCGGCCCCGCGCCTGGATCCTTCGTGGCCTCATTCGGCTTAGCCGAGTCTGTCCCGGCTGGTTTGCCCGGATCTGCAGCCCTGGCTCCGGACTTGGGCTTTTCCGGCCTCGACGGGTGCGCCTTTACGCTCGATTCCGGCTTTGCTGCGGCCTTGACGGGTTTCACGTCCGCCGCTGCGGCGGCAGCGCCGAACGGCGCGAACGCGAGCGCCAGGGCGAGCACGGACGCTCGGGCGGCAACGCGGATTCGGGCCATGGCTACGTCCTAGCGATACTCCGAAATTTGGTCAAATCCGCGTGATTTTTCGCGTGGATGTTGATCCCGGCCGAGCAATTGTGCAGGTCCTCGCCCATGACCGCCAAGACCACCCGCACTGAGCTCGACACCTTCGGCCCCATCGAGGTGCCGGACGACCGCCTGTGGGGCGCTCAAACGCAGCGTAGCTTGTTGAACTTCGCCATCTCCGGGGAACGCATGCCGGCGCAGCTGTTGCGGGCGCTGGCCATCGTCAAGAAGGCGGCCGCCCTCGTGAACATGGATCTGAAAGCGGTCGACGCACGCATCGGCAACGCCATCGTGTCCGCCGCGGATGAGGTGATCGAGGGCAAGCATGACGCGGAGTTCCCGCTCGTGGTTTGGCAAACCGGCAGCGGCACCCAAACCAACATGAATATGAACGAGGTGCTCGCGAACCGCGCGAGCGAGCTCTTGGGCGGCGTGCGCGGCGAGAAGCGCCTAGTGCATCCGAATGATCACGTGAATCGGGGTCAGTCGTCGAACGACGTATTTCCAGCGGCGATGTCGCTTGCCTGCACGGATGCCGTGCGCACGCGCGTGCTACCGAGCGTTCAAGCCCTGCGCAACGTGTTGGCCGAGAAATCCGAGGCCTTTGCGGCGATCGTGAAAATTGGCCGCACGCACTTGATGGACGCCACGCCGTTGACGCTCGGGCAAGAGATCAGCGGCTGGGTCGCGCAGCTCGACCACGGCGGAAAACACCTAGAAAGCGCGGTTTCTCACCTCGCGGAGCTAGCGCTCGGCGGCACCGCAGTGGGCACCGGCTTGAACGCGCACCCGGAGTACGCCGTGCGCGTCGCGGCCAAAGTCGCGGAGCTCACCGGGCACCCGATTGTCACCGCGCCAAACAAGTTCGAGTCGCTCGCTGCGCACGACGCCATCGTGTTCGGTCATGGGGCGTTGAAGACGCTTGCGGCTTCGTTGATGAAAATCGCCAACGACGTGCGTTGGCTAGCATCCGGGCCACGCTGTGGATTTGGCGAGATTTCGATTCCAGAAAATGAGCCGGGCAGCTCGATCATGCCGGGCAAGGTGAACCCGACGCAATCCGAAGCGATGACCATGCTGTGCGC
>JBDTYJ010000001.1:0-73418 GCA_040005755.1 Pseudomonadota bacterium | reverse complement strand
CGGCAAGGAGCCCCGCAGCGGTGAGGGCTCGTTGCCAACGCGCACGATGTCCGTAACCCCGCCGCGACGCGCGACGTCGGACAGCACCGCTTCCAGCAAGCGAGGCGCCACGCTGCCTGACGTGATGAGATCACGCGGTGATGCGCCGTTCATGACCTTTTTCAGCAGCTCGCGCGCGGGCTCCGGGGTGCACGCGAGGTAGCCCTCGATCACGTGGCTAGCGATCTGGACGCGGGTGACGCCGACCAGCGCGCCCGCAGAAATCGAGTTGAGCGCGGCCCGAGCACGCTCTACCGGGATTTTGAGGATCTCGGCCGCTGTGCCGTCGAATTCGGCACGGCAAGGCGAGGCGTCCGGTTCGATCAAGAAACGACCCGCGCTCACCCCGAGCAACGCGGCCAGCACGAAATCCCCGCGTTCGAAGCTGCCATCCGCACCGCTACGGCTCGCCGAGCACAGCCTGCCGCGGCGGATCTGCACCTCGTATAGATACACGGCGTCGCGAAAACCCACGCGCACGTCGCGCTGTCCTGCGCTCGCGAGCTCCAAAATCAAACGCGGAGTGAGGCCGTCGAGACGGCCTCGCACGTCGCCGCCGCCAGCAATTCGGCGCTCGACGCGCGCGCGCGGTCGCAGCACTTCCCGCAAGCGCTCCGCCACCGTGGCGGCAGCCGCTTCTTTGCGCAAATAACCGTCTGCAGAGCCCCCGAGCTCGCGCACACGCTGCAACAAATCTTCTTTCCAAGACAGCAGGATCACTGGCACATCGCGCACAGCAACGTCGCGCTTGATCTCGTGGCAGAGCGAAAAGCCATCGAGCTTTGGCATCAGCACGTCGCTCACGACGAGATCCGGCCAGGAGTCGTAGGTGAGCGCCAAGGCACGTGCGCCGTCGTGCGCTTCCAAAACTTCGACGCCCAGAGCCTTGAGCAACCCGCTCATAAACCAAACGACCGCCGGATCGTCGTCGGCAACGACCATGCGGCGCCCCTGCAGCGTGACGTCATCACTCACCCGGCCGGCGGTGCTGCCGCTCTCGCGCTCACCCGCGCGGCGCTCTTCGTTGCTCCACGCCGCAATGGGTACGGCGCCCTCGGGGCCGCTGGAGTCGAAGCGCACCGCACCGCTGGAGCGCAGCGTGACTAGCTCGCGGACGCGCGCGACCGCGCCCCAGACCGCAGCCATGACGTCCGCGCCATCCCCAAAGCCGACGCTCAACCCGCGCGCGCTCGGCTCCACGGCCTCCAGCAAGCCGCGCCGCACTTCGGCGGAAATACGGTCCGCTAGCGCCTCCACGGACAGATCGCCCAACAATTCCCGGGCTTGACGAGGTTCAGCGGCTAGGGCCCGCAGCTCGACAACGGTGCGGCGCAGCGCATCCGGGCTAACGGGCTTAGCTAGCACCCGCGCAGCGCCGAGCGCGACGAAAACCGACGCGGCCTCAGGGCTCGCAAAATCCCCCACCACCACAAGCGGCACCGGTTCGACCAGCGGGTCCTTGGCAAACGTCTCGACTAGCTCGCGCGCGCCCGGGCGATCCGCGTCGATGATGGCGAGGTCGGGGCCGAACAAGCGAGCTTGCTCGCGCGCGTGCGCCAGATCTTCGGTGCGCTCACACTCGACGTGTGTGCCCTGAATCGCCTGAATTGCCTCGACTAAGCTGTGCGCGCCGAAGATCAGCACGCTGAGCGGCCAGGTGCAGGGAACGCGCTCCAGGCCGGCCTCGGCGACGGGGCGCGCGGAGACCGGCATCCCGAGCACCAGCGACGGGAGCAGGTCGAGTGAGCGCGCAACTTCACCAAACTCGCTCTTGCGCAGGCGCCTTTCGACCTCGGTAAGCGCCTCGGCAACGCTAGCGAAGCCGAGCACCCGGGAGGTGGAGCTCAGGGCGTGCACGCGCCGCAGCAAGCCGTTGCGCAAGGCCACGTCGTGCGGATCTTCCTCGATCGCGCGTAGCGAAACGCGTAGTGCTTCGACGCGCCTGCCCAGGCTGCCGACGAAATCGCCGCGCGCACCGGTGAGACGGACGGTCTCCTCATCGCGGGCAGGAACTGGCCCGACCATCATTGGGCCGTACCACAGCCACCCCCGCGAGCCGAATTTTTGATGCGCGCAGCGGTTCAGCCCGCTCGTAGCCGGCCGAGTACGGCGTCGGTCACCGCACGTGTGCCGAGGGCGCCGCCCAAATCCGGGGTGGTTTCGCCCGCCATCACCGCTTGCTGAATCGCGGCCTCTAGCTCCTGGCCGGCGGCCTCGAAGCCGAGCTCTTCGAACAAAAGGGCGACGCACAGCAGCGTCGCGACGGGGTTGGCTCGCCCCAGGCCGACCAAATTCGGCGCCGAACCATGAACTGGCTCAAATAGCTTCACGCGCTCGGGGTGATCCGGGTTCGAGCTCACACTCGCCGCGACACCCATCCCCCCCTGCAGCGCCGCCCCCAAGTCGGTGACAATGTCCCCGAACAGGTTGTTCGTTACGATCACCTCAAACTGGCTCGGATCACGGATCAGCTCCAGGCACAGCGCATCAATGTACAGGTGACTCGCGCTCACCTCGGGGTACTCGCGCCGCACATCAGCGAAAACGCGCTGCCAAAGCTCGTGCGCGTGACGCATGGCGTTCGACTTGTCCGACATCAGCACACGACTACGGCCGGTGCGCTTCGCATAGGCAAAAGCGGCGCGAATGATGCGTTCGACGCCGCGGCGCGTGTTGATGTCTTCGTTGATGGCAATTTCGTCCGGAGTTCCTCGTCGCAGCTGGCCGCCAATTCCGGCGTAAATTCCCTCGGTATTCTCGCGAAATACCACGAAATCTACATCCTTCGCTGTGCGCCCTCGGAGCGGCACAAGGCCGTCAGCTAAGGCTCGAACCGGGCGCACGTTGGCGTACAAATCGAAGCCCATTCGCATACCGAACAGGATGTCGCGTGCGTGTTCGAAACCCGGCACACGAGCGTCACCGAGCGCGCCCAACAAGACGGCCGCGCAGTCCTTCGAGATCGCGTCACGCACCGTATCTGGGAAGGTGGTGCCATCGCGTAGGTAGCGCTCTGCACCCAAATCCAAATGCCACAGCTCCAGATCGATCCCGCGCCGAGCGCTAAACCACCCTAAGACGCGCACACCCTCGGCAATGACCTCCGGTCCGATGCCGTCACCGCCGATGACCGCGATCTTCTTTCGCTCAGCCACCGGCGGCGCGCTCCAGCAGTAAACGCAGTAAGGCTGCGACTCGCTCGGGATCGCCCTCTTCGCCCTCGGGCAGGGAGCTGCTTGCGGCCAGCACCGCAACGCCCGCGTGATTGCAAGCCGCCTCTAGTACGCCTCCTCCCACGCTTTCCAACGAGGCGACCGCGGCGCAGCTCGGCAGTACCAACGCCCACAGCGGCGCGTACGCGTTCACGAGCGGAATGCCGACCACCCCCAACTCTGCACCATCAGCCAGGCGCAGTGTCGCCAAGGCGTGTGGGATGGGGGCGCTCGGCACGGCCTCGGTCGGAACTATGGCGTCGGCAATGCGACCGACTGCATGGCTCAGCGTGGACAAACGCTGTTGCGACGCGGCGATCGCGACGCGCACGGGACCTTCGAACCCAGCGCGAGCAGCGCGTTTGGCCAAAGCCGCCAGCACCGCGAGCCGCTCCGCATCCGCCAGCTCTACGCGCGCAGCGCCCGCAGCAATACGGCGAATTTGCCCTAAATCGAGCAGCTCGGTCAGCGCCTCGAGCACCTCCAGATCGGCGAGTGGCACTTCATCCAAGAGCTCATTTAGGGTACGCGGGGCGAGCAGCACTTCCAACACCCGCTGCGACGCCTCACGCGTGCCCGCTTCCGCTGGCACCAAGGCGATGAATGCCTCTGATTCTGACTTCAGCGCGTCACGGCAACGTTTGGTTTCGTCGATGTGACGCATGCCCTCCAGCAGCAAGTTACGTGTTGGAAGCACGATGCGCCGCAGCGAGTGCGCCGCACCGCTGGCGAAAGAGAACACCCCCTCGGTCTCGCCCAGCATGCGATACAAGGCCTTTTCGCCCTCCAAGCGGCGATACACTGCGTCCACAATCTCGCCATCCGCGACGCGCACTTCGCCAGCGCCCGCGTGTGTGGTGATCGATAGCGAGCCGCTACGGCGGTTCATGCTGAGCAGCTGCAGCAGATCCAAGATGCCGATCTGCTGCAGGTTGCCGCGCAAGTCACCGGTGTCGGCCACGACGCTGGTTTGGCGCGCAGGCAAGGCATGCATGCGCCGAGCAATGTCGTCAATGTCGCTTGCATCGAGCTCGTCTGCGCGCAGTTCGTGATCCGGTAGGTGTGCAAATAGGGTGAAGATCATCACCCGTGACAACGATGGATCCTGCGCGAATTTCGCTCTCAGGTCACCGTCCTCGAGCACCGCTCGGGCGACGATGACAGCTTCGGGCAACGCGGCTCGAGCCTTGTCCAACGCGCTCAGCACACTGTCGGCAATCGCGACTTCGAGCCCGCGAGCCCGCAGTCGCGAGGCCAGCGCGCCCAAAATATCGAAGTCCGGTTCAACAACGAGCACCGAGCGCGCCATTAGTCGTTCAGCCTCAGGTCGGTCGCGATGGACAGGCTGCTCAGCACCAAATCGACCAACAACGGGTCGGCGGCGTGCACCGCACGCACGAGGTTGCCGTCATGGCGACCCAGTAGCACGTACGCCGAATGCTCCGCGATCACGCACAAAACCTCCAAATTCGCGCATCCGGGCTGCAAAGAAACGTCCACCGCGTCGAAGCGCAACCCCTCGCCGTCACGGGCGTGTTCCGCGCGCACGGCACCGCCCACGCTAATCCCCGCGTGCACGGAAGCCACCACCCGCGCCTGCCCGGCACGCCATGCCTCCGAGACCGCGGCCAGCGCCAAGCCGACCAAATCCATAGCCGGTAGCTCGATATAATGTGGGCTCTCGACGCCGCATTCGGCTGACGGCAGCGCCGACATCGGTTGGGCGAGCAGTACATCCACCAAGTCGGCGATCGACAAGTCACGCAGGTTGAGGCGATTGACTACGCTGTTCAGCGAAGACTCAGCGCGCTGCTTTGCGACCCTCAACAAGCGTGACAAATCGCCACCGTCGTGTGGAAAGCTCGCGACGCCTACGGTCACGACTAGGCCCGTTCCTGGAACGTTCGATGCCGGATCGGTCAACTGATTGAGTACCCGCCGCCTACAAGCATGAGCGCCAAGCCCGCCAGTTTCGGGCAAAAGAAGGTAAAATTCGTTCGCGTCGACCCGGGCCAGCACGTCCGTATCGCGCACCGCGGCGAGCACGTGCTCGGCGACGAGCACAGTCGGCTCCGTTTCACCCGCAGCCGCAGTCTTCAGCGCGCGCTCGAACTGCACGCCGATCGTGGCCAGCGCGAAGCGCCGACCATGTCGACGCGCCATGTCCATCTCCCGCCCAGCAACATCGACGAAGTAGGCAAAGGTGTAGGCGCTGGAGCTCGGATCCTTCAGTGCACCGCGGTGCGACTGCTCGCGCGCGCCGAGCAGCGCCAGGGCGGTGGTCGCCTGCGCGGCCAACAACGAGAGCAATGGAAACGAGTGCTCCGCGTCGACACCTTCCAGGGTGCGCCCGAGGAGCAACACTCCGCTCTGCTCACGCTTAAGCGCGAGCCGAAGCGTCTGAAGCTGCCGATCGCGGGCGTAATTGAGCAATTCCATCTCGTCGCAGAAACTGGGGCAATCCGCGGCATTGCCCTGGTTTGCCACGCGCATGAGCTGGCGCGAGCCCTCCGCCGCCGGCACGTAGACTGCTACCGACACCAAGCCGACGCCGTTCACCAGAAGCTCAACCAGCCGTTCCGCAGCTTCACGGCGGGAACCCGCCTCGGCAATCTCCGCCACCTGTTCCACGAGCGCGACGTGGCGCTCAGAGGCTGCTGCGTTCCGCTGCAAGCGCAGCGCCTCGCCTCGTTCCGCGAGGCGCGTGCGTACATCCGACAGCGCGTTCAACAACTCGTCCCCGGAGAGCGGCATGACCAAGGTCCCGGCGCTGCCCAAAGAGGCGGCTTGAACGCCAAGCGACAGGCGTTCGGGGCTGGTCAGGGCAAACACGGTTACGTGCGGCGCGAGCGCTCGAATATGGTGCAGCACGGCCAACCCCGCGCCCTCCCCCAAGCTCACGTCTACGAACGCAACGTCTGGAACTTGCGAGGAAATTCGGACCAAGCCCTCGGCCAAATCCACGGCCACGCTCAGCCGGTCACCCGACTGACTGAGCGTGCGGCTGATGATCTCGATCGCGTCACTGCTGGACACAATCGCGACCACGGTCAGCTCATGACCGCGCTCGAGGATGCCCACATTCACCGCACTCGGACCTCGCCCGAGAACACGCGTTTGGCCGGCCCACGCATTGTCACATCCAAAGTCTCACGCGACACAGTGATGTGCAGCGGGCCGCCCGGCAAACGCACTTCAATCTCGGTGTCGAACGGCACGCGACTTTGGCGAGCAGCGGCCACGACTACCGCGCACGCGCCTGTGCCACAGGCCAAGGTGCGTCCGACCCCGCGCTCCCACACGATGACCTCTAACGTGCGCTCATTGTGCACCGTCACGAGCTCGACATTCGTACCAGCAGCAAACTGAGCGGACAGCGCTGGCCCAAGGCTATCCAACGCACGCTCATCCAGCCCGGTATCGAAGCAGACCACGTGAGGATTGCCCATCGAAACACGGGCAAAGTTCAAGCGTTGTTGACCGAACGGGTAACTGAGCTCGCCCTCAGGCAGGCCACGGCCCATGCCGACGGCGACCGATCCGGAGCCGTCACCTCGCTCCACGGCAACCAAACGCGGACCCGCATCCGTGTCCACGATGAAGCTGATCCCCGCAGCGCGGTCTTGCAAGGCCAAGTGCAATGCCACGCAACGCAGCCCATTGCCGCACATTTCCGGCCGACTGCCGTCTGCGTTGAGAACAACCATCGTGGCGCGCGCGCCCAGCGACGTCGGGGGAGTGACCAGGAGCACGCCGTCGCCGCCAACGCCAAAGTGCCGATCGCACAAGCTCTCGACCTGCTTAGTGTCGAGCAGGCGATCATCGACGGCATCGACGATCAGGAAATCATTGCCCAAGCCCTCGTACTTGGTGAAACGCAGGTTCACTGGTTCAGTCATGGCGTGCCGTATCCGGTCAAAAGCTGAATCTGATTCCAACGGGCCATTCTGGCTAGCCCATCACCCGAAGATCCCCGATTGGCCCAACTTCACGCGAAGCTCCGCGTCCGTAAGACCGGCGATCGAGACTAGCTTACTGCGAGAGCCGTCCCCGGACACAATTTCGATTGCGGTTTTTCCGCAACCGAGCGCTCGCGCCAGCGTGCGAATCAGCTCGCAGTTGGCTTCACCGTCGACGGGAGGAGCGGCGACGGCTACCTCGAGCTCGCCCTCGCGCAGCCCAAGAATTCGGCTTTTTGACGCGCGGGGCTTCACCCACACGCGAATCCGAACCAAACCAGCCCGCTCGTCGACTTCAAGCGCTGACATTTCAAGTCCAAGGCTACTCATTGCAGCGCGCTGGCGCCTCCGCCCCAGCTCCGGCAAGCTGCCGGGTGGTCGGCTCCATCTTGGCCGGCTCCCTCCAAACTCATGCTTCGCCCTCTCATTCTCAACGGTTTTATGGCCACCGGCAAATCCACCGTCGGGGCCCTCGTCGCCCAACGAGCCGAGCGCCCGTTCATCGACCTCGATCGCGCAATCGAAGTCGAGACGGGGAGCACCGTGGAACAGCTTTTCGCCTCGCGGGGCGAGGCTACGTTTCGAAGCCTCGAGCGCGCCGCTCTCGTTCGCATCCTCGGGGAGGCGACGCAGGCGGGCGGGCAGGCGCCGGTCGTCGCGGTTGGCGGGGGCGCGCTTTTGCCTCGCGATTTACGGCTGAAGGCACTCGATGAATGCGTCGTGGTCACGCTCGAAGGGAGCGCGACCGAATTGGCGCGCCGTGCTCTGTCTCAAGGGGCTCGACCTCTGTTGGCAGGGGGCAACGCTGAACAGCGGATCACTGAGCTGCTGGCCTTGCGCGCGCCCTGCTACGCCGAAGCGCAAGCTCGCATTGCTTGCGAGGCGCCGCTCGAAACCGTGGTCACGCAGGTGCAGCAGGCATGGGCACGCGACGAGATCGGCGTTGCCGCCGGGGCGGCATCCTACGGAGTGCAAGTAGGCAGTGATTACGCTCCCGAGCGTATCGGTTCGCTGGTCACGCAAAGCCCAGTCACCGTTCTGATTACAGATAAGACCGTCGCAGCACTGCACGCGGCCGGCATCGAACGAGCCCTGAGCGACGCTGGCACTCGGGTCGTACGGATCGAGCTCGAGCCGGGCGAAGCGCACAAGAACATCTCGTCCATCGAGGTAATCTGGCGCGCCGCGCTTGCGGGTTCGGTCGATCGCCAGGCCACCTTCGTGGCTCTTGGCGGTGGCGTCGTCACGGATATGACCGGTTTTGCCGCTTCCACCTGGATGCGCGGCGTGCGTTGGATCGCCATTCCCACCACCTTGCTCGCGATGGTGGATGCCTCGGTCGGCGGCAAGACCGGGGTGGATTTGGAATCGGCAAAGAATGCCGTAGGCGCGTTCTGGCAACCAAGCGCCGTGATGTGCGACGTGCACTACCTGAGCACCGAAGCCACCCGTGGCTTCGTGAGCGCACTCGCTGAAGTCGTGAAAACGGCCCTAATTGGCGATCCGGAGATGTTCCTGCTGCTCGAAGCGAACGCGGAGCGCGTTCGGGCTCGTGACGCCCAGCTGACGGCCGAACTGGTGCGAAGGTCGGTGCGAGTCAAGGCTCGCATCGTCAGCTTCGATGAGCGTGAAGGCGGGCTGCGGGCGGTCCTGAACCTCGGGCACACCGTGGGACATGCGCTCGAAGCGCAAGCCGGCTACACGGCGCTGACCCATGGCGAGGCGGTGAGCTTGGGATTGGTTGCCGCGCTACGCCTCGGGGAAATGCTCGGGCACACACCGCGAGATCTCACGCAACGGACGCTTGAGTTGCTGAAGCGGCTCGGTCTGCCTTCTAACCTGAACGGTCAACCACTGAAGGCGGCAGCAGCCTTGATCGGCCACGACAAGAAGCGCGCGGGCTCGGCGGTTCGGTTCGTGATGGCGCGCGGCCTGGGGCAGGTCGAGACGTTGCCTATTCCGCTGAGCGAGTTGAGGTCGCACGTGCTGGCCCTGGCAGAGTGACCGACTTCCGCCGCGGATCTCCCACTTCATTAAGTGTGATTCGGCACAATCTTGGCGTCGTGCTGAGTGGCTCGGTACACTTCACTTAGGTGCGCGCCCCTTCGCGTCGCAGCCTTTGAGGTCCCTATGCGCCGCTCGAAAACCAAGTACTTGCTTACTGCGGGCTTGCTCACGCTTGGCTCACTCGCCTTTGCGCCCGGCTGCGCGACGAACGATAGCTCCATGTTCGTGGTCGGGGTCATCGCCATCAACGAGTCGGCCTGCCTTGCAAAGCCGGACACCACCGCCGCAATGTTGCCCGCGGGTGTCTTGGACACCGTCTTCAAGCAGGATTACACGGCGTTCCTCTTGGTCGGCAATCAGCTGACTCAGCGCGGGTCTCGCGAACAACTGCGCACCGAAACATCGCGCGTCTCGCTACGCGGTGCAGAGGTCACGCTCACCACGTTGGGCGGGGAAGACATCAAGATCACCCGCACGGACGCCGCCGGCAAAACGACGACGAGCAGCGCGCACTACTCGACGGTTGGCACTGGGTTCGTGGACGCCGCAGCAGGCGATGCGCCCTCTTACGCGGCAGTGTCAGTAAGTCTGATTCCCGCTGCTGTCGCGGCAAGCGGCTCACTGCCGGGCCAGGTCTTGGCGAAAATTCGGGTATTTGGCAATACCCTGGGCGGGAAGTCGGTGACCTCGAGTGAGCTGGATTTCCCAATTACGATTTGCAGTGGTTGCTTGGTGACGTATCCAGCCCAAGGCGATCCGACTGCAGCCACGTATATGTGTCCGAGCCCATCCGCGGCGGACATGGCGAGTGCAGCTGCGGCACCGTGCATTCTTGGTCAAGACGCGCCAATCTCGTGCACGCTTTGTTCCGCCTCGTACGACGCCTGCAAGGATCCGACGAAGAACCCCGCATATATGTCGTCGATGACGCCATAGTCGGTCCGGAGCCGTTAACGGCTCGCCCTACCCTCCAAGCCAACATGCGCGTCGCACCTTTTGCCACGTTGCTCGGGCTAGTGCTCGCAGCACCGCCGCTGCATGCCGAACCTGAATGGAACCTCGCAGCCCAAACGCAACTGTGCGCTCTGGGGGCGGAGGCCAAGATCTGGCAAAAAACAGCGTTCTGCGGCGCTCTACGCGCTGACCTTCTATTTGGGCGGGATCGCAATTCGGACTTTGCCCTCGGCCCCTACGCCACGCTTGGCACGGCTAAGTTCCAGGACGCGCGCTTTGGCGCGGGCGTGAGCCTGCTGGTGCCTACTTTCTCCGGCGACTTTCCGATTATTCTGTCGGCGGGCGGTCTAAGTCGCAACGGCAGCGACGCGCGGGTCAGCGGCGACGTCTTTTTTGGTTTGCGCAGCCACAACTTTCACGGCGCGTACGCAATGGCTAGCGGCCTCGTGCTGGGCGGGGACCGCGCGTTCGACGCCGACCACGGCAACACGCTGTATGTTGGTCTACAGATCGACGGCTTGTGGCTCGCGCTGCCCTTCATCCTGGGCTACGAGTGGCTGCACAAGGCGCCGGACCCGGGCGATTAGAGCTGGGCGCGCCGCGATTTAGGGTTCTGGCGACGGACCGAAGTCGAATTCGACCTCGGCTTCATTCGGCGGCACGGCGGGCTGCGCGATCGACGGTTCCGCAGAATCTGCGGAATCCGCGTCCAGCGCTGCATCAATGCGCGCGACCAGGCTGCTCAGCATTTCGCGGGCGCGCTGCTCGGAGCGGAGCCGACGGCCGCGTTCCTCCTCGAGGTCATGGGCCAGCGAGAGAGCAGCAAGCAACAGCGATTGAGGTGACACGCTGCGACCCGGCGCCGTCAGCTTGCGCAAGCGCTCGTCCACCACGTCTGCCAGACGATGCAAGTCGGCCTCTTCCGCAGTCGCTACGACGCGGTAGGTCTGCCCGCCAACACGGAGCTCGACCGGACCTTTGGGCATGCGCGAGGGACGCTAGCACCGCGGCGCCTTGATGGAAATGCTCGGCTCACCTGTTTTCGGCGATGTCTCGAAATCGATCGGCCGCGCGAGCGGGCCCCATAAAGTCCGCAGGTTTTCCACAGCCCGACCGCCGAGTCACTGGTCTAACCGAGGACCGGCGGCGCCCGACGCCGGCAGCCGCACGCGAACCGCAGGACACTAGCGAAGCAGGCGCAGCGCGAGGTCAGTGAGGACGCTTTGCAGCTCTTCGCTGGCCAAGCGCTGCGACCGCAACTGCGTGCGGCTGATCGCATCAAAAACCGCCGCAACGGCGTTGAGTTTGAGTGCGTCTGCCAAGCCGGGGAGCGCGTTCCGCGCGTCACCTTCGGCCAGCAGCAGGCTGGCGACAAATTGGCCTAGCACCGACAATTGCGTCCCGTCCGCACTCTCCGCCTCAGGTCGCAGCGCGAGACTCACGGTCGTTGAATCGGCGAACAAATTCTCGGCCCAGGCTCGCGCTAGCGCGCGAATGCGCTCGAGCGGCGTACGCGCTGCTCGCATCGCCGCCTCGGCGCGCGCGCTGAGTTCGCGCACCGCCCGTGCTTTCACGGCGGCCAATGCATGATCGACGTCGTCGAAGTATTCGTAGAACGTGTTCCGGCCGATGCCGGCGGCCTCGACGATATTCGCGATGCTGAGCTCGCGATTTTCAGCAGCGAGCGCGGACAATGCCGCGATCACACGCTCGCGCTGGGCTTCTTGCCGCTCACGCCGGCTCAGCGCGCGGTCGTACTGACCTCGCTTCGGCGCTGGCTCCAGCTCGGCAGGCTTCATTGAGAGCAGTATATCTCAATGCTCATTGGGAGGCGGACGGATCGCGATCAGAAGATGAGCAACAAAGCGAGGATATTGAGAACGCTTTGTTTTCTTATTTATGTACCGAATGCGGTCTAGTTACAACTATTTGTATTTACTTAGTATTTTATAAAAACTCCAAATATTTATCTGTTTCACGTGAAACGCGGCAGGTTACGCTTCACCAGGCAATCGAGAGACCGCGGGTGTCGGCTGCGCTTGCGCGTGGAATGAGAGGATGAGTGAGTTGGCGCGGTCACGCCGCTCGCGGTGATTGTCGTCGTTGAGGCACCTTAGGCTGGCCATGGTCGGCGAACGCACTTCTAAAGCGCGAGGCGTTCGAGCAGTGCGGTGCCGGAAAGCTACTGCGCGGCGCGAGGTCCGTCGTCGCAAGACGCGCTTCGCTCTAAACCCGGTGGGGACTCAGGCACTCCTCGGGTCCGGGCCAGCGCGCTCCGAGGTCCGGGTCGCGCACGCGGGTCCGGCCGGGTGCTACGAAGGTCGCGGTTACAGGGTCACCGATTCCTTGTGCGATCGCAGCGAGGTTCGGGCTCGCGGGTGCCGAGGTTTCGGCGGGGACCGAGGGTCGGGCTCGCGGCACCGAGTTCGGACTCGCGGGGACCGAGGGTCGGGCTCGCGGGGTAGCGAGGATTCCGGGTCGACGGCCCCGAAGTTCACGGGCGGGCAGACCGAGGTTCGGGCTCGCGGGGTAGCGGGGATTCCGGGTCGACGGCACCGAAGTTCGCGGGCGCGCAGACGGAGGTCCGGCGCGGCCACGTTGTCGTCGACCGTGCGTCGCAACCAAAGCCGGGCGCGACTCTCAGTTAACGTTGATGTGGGTGCCGACTTCCCCCTGCTTTGGGTTGCTCGTGGTTCTGGGATGCTCGTGAACCGAGTGCGTGCGCTTGGCGTGCGGGCGCGGAATGTCGGGTCTCAGCGCTTCCAGCGGGAGGTGTTCTCTCGGCGGGATCCAGCTCAGAACGCAGAGACACACGAGGGATACGGCTGCAACGATGCCTGCCGGCACGGCACTGAATCCGACATCGAACTCGCCCTGGAACACTTCCGCCGACTTCAACTCGGGCGCGAGCGCGTCCTCGCCTCTTCGTCGTCCGGCGTGCTGCCTGCTTCGCCGGAGTCATTCGCAGCTCGTAGCCTGCTGCCCGGTGAGGCGCGCGCAAAGCGCAGTGATAGCGGCCGCGGAGCACGCATCTCGGGGCATTTGCTCAGCGCTCAGTACCGGTGCTGCACAGGTCGTTGAACAGGCCGCGCCAACTCGAGGCGGCCGCGAATGCTGAACCTGTTGCCGCGGTAACCTCGCCCAGCGTTTGACTTGCGCGGCCTCGGCCGTCCAGCTTCGTCGTGAACGCCGGCGCCACTCGGACCCAGCAGGGCCGTCAGGCGGGAGCCTGTGCCGAACTTCAGGAACGAATCCGCTCATCGACGCGCGTGCGCGCGCAACATGCCGCATGAGCGGGGGCCAGAAAGTTCGTTCCTTGGCGCGCGCGCGCCGACGTCAGCGGACGTCGAGAAATGCTACTAGAAGCCATGCGTTATGACTCCTTCCTGAACCAGAGCCTCGCGGAGCTGCGCGAGGCCGGGTTGCTGCGGGAGCCCGACGATGGAGCCGCGCGCAATGGCGTCAGTCTGGCGGCAACCCAGCTTGGGCAGCGCGCGATCGACGCTTCTTCTAACGATTACCTCGGCCTGGGAGCACGCCCTGTTTCACGTGAAACAGTGGCGCACCCCGGCGCAGGGGCGTCACGACTGATCCACGGGACCGCCCCGGAGCACCTGGCGCTGGAAGCCGAGCTCACATCCTGGGTCGGTTCCGACACTTCGTTGTTGTTCGCCTCCACTTACGCCGCCAACCTGGGGCTTGTCTCGGCCTTGGCCGTCCGTGATTCCGTCCTGATCTCGGACGCGGCGAATCATGCTTCCCTAATCGATGGCGCGCGCTTGGGGAAAGCCGAAATCCGAGTGGTGCCCCACCTCGACCTCGATGGCATTCGGTCAGCGTTGAACGAGCGGCGTGGAGCGCGGGCTTGCTGGGTTCTCACCGAATCCTATTTCAGCATGGACGGTGACGGCCCAGACCTTCGCGCGCTGAGAGCGCTGTGCGACGACGCAGACGCTTGCTTGATTGTAGACGAAGCGCACGCGCTGGGCGTGTTTGGCCCCGGTGGCGCGGGCCGTTGCGCGGAAGCTGGGATCCGCGCGGATGTTCTGGTCGGAGCCCTCGGTAAGGCGGTCGGAAGCCACGGTGGCTTCGTCGCGGGCAGCGTAGCCCTTCGAACGTTCCTATGGAACAAGGCCCGTAGCTTCGTGTTCTCGACAGCGCTCTCGCCGCGGCACGCGCAGCTTACTCTCGAACAGGTGCGCGCGACCCGAGCCGCGGATGCCTTGCGCGTGCGGCTCGCTTCCAACGCGGCTTGGCTTCGCCGACGCCTGAGCGAATCCGGGCTCGCCATCGTACCGGGATCTTTCGGACCGATCGTTTCGCTAGTGATCGGAGACAACGACCGGGTTCTCGACGTGGCAGCGCGGCTGCGATCCAAGGGCATCCTCGCGCAGGGCATTCGCCCTCCCACAGTGCCCGTCGGCGCAGCCCGCCTACGACTGACCGTAAAAGCGACGTTCGGGGACGAGGACTTGAGCCGACTAGCGCGTGCAGTCGAGGACGCATGCCGCGCATCGTGATTCTAGGTGCCGGCACCGGCGTCGGGAAGACGCACGTTGGCTGCGCGATACTACGCGAGCTTGCAGGGCGCGGCCGTTCAACGCTCGGGCTCAAGCCGATTGAAAGCGGGATTCCGAGTGGCCTCGCGAACCCAACAGGGTCCGACGCCGCTGCGCTCGCGGACGCCGCGACACTCCGAACTCCAGCTCGCTCCCCACTTTACGGCCTAAGCGAGCCGGTGTCCCCGCACCGCGCTGCCCGCCAACAGGGCGTTGCCATCGATATGGACATTGCGAAACGTTGGGTCGACGAGGCCGAGGCCGCAGTGACAACGTCTATATCGTCAGATATGGCCACATGGTCGCTCGTGGAAACCGCGGGCGGCGTCTTCTCTCCGCTTTCGATGACCCACGCAAACTTCGACCTGGCGCTCGCGCTTGAACCCGCAATCTGGGTGCTCGTTGCCGCGGACGCGCTGGGGGTTCTGCACGATCTGAGTGCGACGCTACAAGCGATGCGTGCCCGCGGCCGTGTCCCCGATCACGTGGTCTTGTCGAGCGCGCGCGCACCCGATGCGAGTACGGGAAGCAACGCCGCTGAGCTCGAAGCACTGGGCATCGCCCGGGTGAGCGCGGTGTTGGCGCGCAATGACGACCGCGGGATCGCCCACCTCGTCGAACTGCTGCTCCGTACGCCGAGCGCTGCTTGATCTCTAAACAACCCGACCATTCTCGAGCCGCACGCAGCGCGCGCCGAGCTGCTCCGCCAAGCCATCAGCGTGGTTGACGACGATCACCAACGCGCCGCGAGCACGCTCTTCCAAAAGCGCTCGCTGCAAGTGTTCCGCGCTGGCTCTGTCCAACCCGGACCAGGGCTCATCCAGCAATAAAAGCGCCGGATCATGCACGAGGGCGCGCGCCAACGCGACGCGCTGCCGCTGCCCCCTGGAGAGGGTGCCGACGCGGCGATCAGCGAGCGACTCGGCCCCGACGCGCTTGGCCACCCGGTCCCACGCGCCCTCCACCTCTACCCCGTAAACGCGCGCCGCAAGCTCGACGTTCTGTCGCGCGCTCAGCTCCCGGTAGCAAAGGGAATCATGCGCGACCCAACCGATGTACGGCCGTACCAACTCAAGCTCCGAACCAATGGGGTGGTAAACGACGTCGCCGCTGGTCGGAGTGAGCACGGTACCGATCACAGCCAGCAACGTGCTCTTACCGGCGCCGTTCGGGCCCTCCAAGAACGTGATGCTGCCGGCATCGAACCGCGCGCTCACAGCCCGCAGTGCGGGCGTTGCGCCAAACAACCGGGTGACGTTGCGAACCTCGATGTGATCAATCACTCGATCGCCCCTCGACACCCCGAACGAAGACCAGCGATAGGGTCGTGCGCCCCCGCTGGCGCGCCGAAGCCAGCGCGGCCGGCGCACAGACTGACCACCAAAGCTGAGCTTTCATCGAAGCTTCTCAAGTTAACCCCGTAAAAGTACGGCTGTTTTGGCTTGACCCAGTTCGGGTCCGTCACATGCTAACATGGCTTCCGAATGAGTTCTTCCGCTCTTGCGATGCCCGCCCAGCGCCTCGAGCATTTGCTCGAACTGCGCCGCGCCGTAGAAGGCGCGCTCGAAGGCAAAGCTGAGGTCGTCGAGCTTGCGCTGATCGCGCTAATTGCCCGCGGCCACATCTTGATCGAGGACGTGCCCGGAGTGGGCAAGACCACGTTGGCTCGGGCGCTCGCGCGGGCCGTCGGCGGCGAGATGCGGCGCGTGCAGTTCACCAGCGACCTGCTCCCCAGCGACGTGCTCGGCGTTTCGGTATTCGACCAACGCACCTCGGAATTCGTTCTGCGTCATGGTCCGGTGTTCTCGAACGTGCTGCTCGCCGACGAGATCAATCGCGCGAGCCCGCGGACGCAATCGGCGCTGCTCGAAGCGATGAGCGACGAGCAAGTTTCACTCGACGGCAAGACGCATCCGCTGCCCGAACCGTTCTTGGTCGTCGCGACGCAAAACCCGCAGGATTTTGCGGGCACTTTCCCGCTGCCGGAGTCGCAATTGGATCGGTTCATGATGCGCATTCGCATCGGTTATCCGCCTCCCCAAGTAGAGATGCGGCTAATGCTGGAGCCCGATCACGACCGCATCCAAAACGTCCCTGTAGTTTTGGATCCGAAAGGCTTGGTCAGTTTGCAGCGTGAAGTCGAGCGTGTCTCGATGGACGGGGCGCTCGGCACCTACCTGCAGGCGCTGCTCACGGCCACGCGCTCGAGCCCCGCACTCTCGCTGGGCGCCAGCACGCGGGCGGGCATGAACTTGTCGCGCGCCGCGCGTGCACGCGCGCTCCTGAACGGCCGCGATTACTGCATCGCCGACGACATTCACAGTTTGGCGGTGCCGGTGTTCGCTCATCGCGTGCGGCTCGCCGCGCACGCCGAAGGCTACGCCCCCACTCGAGAAGAAACCGAAGCGGCCATTCGCGAAGTCATCGCGCGCGTCCCAGTCCCACTTTAGCCGAGAAAGCCGGTGGCAGACTCTCGTTCGCTCGACGTTCCTTCGCCGGCGCCAACCGGCCCTGCCTCTGGGCGCAAGCCCAGACCCGCGTCCGTGAGTGCGCGCTTGCGCGCGCTCGGAGCGCGCATCCGACCTTGGTTTCGCCCGCCCCGTCGTCTGAAGCTAACCCGCGAAGGAAAATACTTCATCGGTATCACGTTCGGTGTGGGCTTCGCGGCCATCAATACGGGCAACAATTTGCTCTACTTGCTGCTCGGCATGCTGCTCTCGATGATCGTGGTCTCGGGCGTGTTGAGCGAGCTCAGCCTTCGCGAGCTCACCGTAGTGCGGCGCCTGCCGCCTCGCGCTCAAGTTGCGCGGCCACACTTGGTGGAAATTGAGGTCTTCAATCACAAGCGGCGCATCCCGTCGTACGCGATCGAAGTGGAAGACCTGCGCGCCGGGCAGCCAGCAGACAAACGCTGTTTCTTCCTGAAGATCAGCCCCCGCTCAGCTCAGGTGGCCGCTTACCGCCGCACCCCTGCCCGGCGCGGTCGCGACCGCCACGTCGGTTTTCGAGTAGCGACCCGCTTCCCGTTTGGATTGTTCGAAAAATCCCGAGAGCTCAGCGCAGAAGGGGACCTGATCATTTACCCGGCGGTTGACCCAATTCAGCTGCCGAACAACCTCGTCGGCGATCGGCTCGGCGGCAGCTCGGCGATCGGCCGGGGTTCGGGGGATGAGATTTTGTCGCTACGCCTGATGCGCGAAGGCGACGACCCACGCGACATCTACTGGCGCAAGAGCGTCGAGCAGATGATCGTGCGCGAGCGAGCGCGCGAAGTGCGGCGGGACGTTTCATATGTGATCGACTCGACCCACCCCGGTCGCACTCCGGACGAGGACTGGACGACTCGTTTCGAACGCCGTATCCGCGACATCGCCTCACGCGCCGTCGCTCACATCAAGCGTGGGGATGGCGTCACGGTCCGAGCGCGCAGCGGCGAACGAGTGCGGGCGACCACGGCGGTCGGCGCCGATCCAGTGCTGCGATTTCTGGCGCTTTTGGAGGCAAAGCCAAGCGACGTCCCCAGCAGCGTCAGCGTGGAGCCCAACAACCTCCGCCGGAAAGCCAAGGAAAGCGCGTGAGATTCGGACTGATTCATCGAATCATGACCGACACGCTGGCCGCCCTCGGGCTGCTAGCGCTGATCACAAGTGGTGAGCTGAATCACTGGCTCACCATCCTGATTCTGGCCGGGTTGGCCATCGCGGTAGTCATACCGGAAAGCTTCCAAGACCGACCGACGATGCGGCGTATCGGCGTGGTGCTGCCGCTGGCCCTCCTGGGCGTACAGGGCGTACGCCTATTTATGAACGCGAACTTGCTCGAGGCGGCGGTCGAGTTCGCTGCCGGTTTGCAGGTAATCCGCCTGGCAACGCGGCGCGGGGCCGCCCATGACCAGCAGGTCATCGTGCTCGCCTTGCTGCACTTGATCGCGGCAACAGTGCTCGGCAGCGGTTTGGCTTACGGCCTGTGCTTCCTCGGCTTCCTGGTGATCGCGCCGGGCGCTTTGGTCCTCAGCCACTTGCGACGAGAGGTGGAGGGCAACTATCGGCAAGGCGCGCGTGATCGCACGGGGCTACCGGTCGACGTGCCGCGCATCCTACGTAGTCGCCGCGTCATTGGTCGCTCTTTCTTGGTTTTTACGTGCCTACTCTCGGTGCCAATTTTTCTGTTTACGCTGGTGCTGTTCGTGGCCTTTCCACGCGTGGGCTTGTCGCTGCTCCTGCTCAGCCATCCCAGAGCCGAACGTATGGTGGGCTTCACCGAGCACGTCGATTTGGGGGGCGTGGGCAGGCTGCGTAGCGATCCGACGATCGTGATGCGCGTCGACGTGCCCCACTTGCCCAAGGAGCCACCACCGCGCGTCGCGCTGTATCTGCGCGGGGCAGCCTTCGATACGTACAAGGGCAAGGCATGGTCTCGCAGCGCTGGCGGCCAGCTCCATGCGGAGCAACGCGGCCGCCAGGTGCATCTGCTGCGCTACCCCGATCCACTTCGCGATCGCTCCATGCACATCGACCTGGAACCAATCGAGCCGCCGGTAGTATTTTTGCCCGCGGAGGCAGTTGCGCTCACGGTGTCGGTTCAGGGCTTATCCATCGTCGACAACATCCCGCAGGTCAGTGGCGGACCCGAGGGCTCGCTGACGTACAAGAGCCCAGATGACCGTGGCCTCCGCTACGACGTTTCACTGGCGGCGCCCGAAGAGCCGACCTCGGTAGCCATGACCGCAGCCGATCGCCAGCGCTACCTCGCAGTACCTCAGGATTTGCCGCCGAGAATCAACGAACTCGCGCACATCTGGACGGGTAACGCGACGGACCCACGCCTGGAGGCCCGATTGATCGAGAGCCGGCTCCGGCGGGACTACCGCTACGACGTCGATTCCCCGTCGGGCTCGGCCAAAAACCCCCTGTACGACTTCCTGTTCGTGTCCAAGCGCGGTCACTGTGAGTTCTATTCGACGGCGATGGCATTGATGCTGCGCACACTCGGGGTCCCGACGCGCAACGTGACGGGCTTCATCGGCGGCACCTACAATCGTTTCGCCCGCTCCTATGCGGTTCGGCAAGGCGACGCGCACTCCTGGGTCGAAGTTTACCTGGATGACACGGGCTGGACGCGTTTCGACCCGACTCCGCCGGCGAACGCGGCGCCTCAGAGCGACATCACCGGTTTTTTGGCGTTCGTGCGTGACTTCGTCGAGGCGACAACCCAACGCTGGAACCGCCACGTAATCGGCTACGACTTGAAGCAGCAAGTCAGCCTGCTCAAGTCCGTCCACAAAAGCTTCAGTACCCTGCAAAACCGGCCCGGTACGCTGGGCCGCATGCTGTCGTCACCGCGCGCCACCTTGCTCGCGATAGCCGCGCTAGCGGCCGCAATTTACGCAGGAATTTGGTGGACCCGACGGCGCAAAACGCTCTCGCCTAGTGCTCGGTCTGCAACCGAGCGCGAAACCATCACGCGCGAGGTCGTCGAGCTTTATCGGCAGCTGGAGGCCGCACTGGTCGTGCGTGGCGTCGCCCGACCGACGGGCACGCCACCGCGCGCTCACGCAGTCGCGTTGGCCGCGATGGGTCATCCGGTGGGCGGCGAAGCCCTCGCGCTGACGGAGCGCTACATTGCTGCACGTTTTGGCGGTGAAACCCTGAGCGCTGAGGAGCGCCGAGATTTCGCGCGGCGTGTTCGCGCCTTAAGAACACAGCGAACGGCCAGCGAACGCGAAGCCGCCTAGCCCCGCGGCTGAACTCACGCCTCTTGTCGGCGGAGCACGATTTGCGCGGAACCAGCAGAAGCCTGCGCGATGCCGACTACCGCGCCGCGGCTGGGACGCGCACGTAGCGCATCGAACTCCAGGTCCGGCGCCCCGTGCTCAATCCAGGCGACGATCACGCGCTCGCCGCCCTTAATCTGGTCGATTTGGTGCATATCGACCGCAACGCCACGCGCGAGCTCTTCAGCGGTGACGGCGCGCTGCACGGAAGCCAAGGGGCGCTGACTCGCGCCAGGCAGCTGCTCGCCCAGCACACTTTCGCGCGCGTAAGATTGCACGATCAGGCGATAGCCAGCGCTCGTCGCAGCGGCCACACCGTGCGCGGAAACCTCCGCACGCATGCGCTCCACCGAGACGGCACCGAGGCTCGTCACGGCCAGGAGGGCCATCCAGGAAGCACCCGCGGCAGCGGAGCTCACTACGGAAGAGCGCGCAGCGCGGGTCCGTTTTTCGGTATTGAGCGGGGCGGCCATGGTTGCTTGGTTCATTGGATCAACGTTTCGAATCGGGTTTCGTTTCTCGAGCTATCTGTAAGCAGGTTCCGTGCCACCCCATAAGCAAGCTCAAGCTTCCCAACTTGGAGCACTTAGCTAAGGTATTTGCTCCACCTCCCGGGTGGTTCGAGACCTGATCCAGGTCGAACCAGACCCATGCGGGCCAGGAAATGCCGCTATTTATGAGCAGAATCAGCGGCGCCCTGGGTCGCTAGCGCCGCTGCCCACTTGAGTGCATCGGCGCACTTCCCATCGGACAGGGCCGAAGCCGGGTTTCGCCGAAACGGACCGAGCGTAACAGCGACGTCACGCCCGTGCCGAAACACCGCAAATGGACCGCGAGTGTGCCGCTCCCGACACACCTGTCCGCCCAGTGTGGCCCGCTCTGCCGCAAGGCCAGGAACGAACTCGGACAAACGTCCGCGACTGTCCGGCGCTTGGTCTTCCGCGGCAAGCGCACCACGCGCAAATGCACGCAGGCCGCCAAGGGCCGCGGCATCGCTGTCATAGCGAATGCGCCAAGCGACACTCGTGGCACCACTCGTGTCGGCGAACGCGGTGATGCGGTCCCCGGCCCAGCCGCTCGCAGCTTCGTGGGCCGCCCGGGCCGGCATCCACTCCTCGAACAGAATGCGCAGCGCCTCTTCACCATAGATATCGCTGTAAGTTGCCGCGTTCGGCCCGACAGCATCGGGGGCGAGCAGCGGTATGTTCTCGGGGAGCTCCTGAGCCTGGTATTTTTCGAAATGCAGGATTTGCTCCGTGCTGGCGGGTAGACGGCCCCAGATCGCATCTACCGCTTGCCAGCCGCCGCGACGGCGCGCTTCGTTCACGAACGCGAGCCCATCCACATACGGGGCAATCACCGAACGCTTGATGATCGCAGGCACCTGTTGCACCACGCCGGCTGATAGGGCCGCCTGCAGGTTCATCATCGAATCCGGGAGATCTGGGGCGCGCAGGCCCTTGTCCGCGAACAGCGCGTCGAACATCGCACTAGTGGCATCGCCCTCGGCCAAGGCGTGAACCGCCCCCTGCCAATCCCCGGCGTCTGCGCTGAAATTGAGCAGCTTTTCCAAACCGTAGTGCTGATCTTGAAGAGCGTGCACTAGCTCGTGCCAGAGCGTCGCATCCAACTCTTGGCCGTGTAGATCGGCGCCCAGGAACATCGTTTTTTCGTGCGGTTCATAAAAACCCAGCAGTTCTGAACGCATGACGTCCAGCAGACCCTGGCGATAGTTGAACGAGGCCGGAACTGCGCCGAGCGCGAACAGAATCTCGCCGGACGCCTTCACGACCGCGGGGGGAACTTCCTCGTCGACCTCGTGCTCGACGCGAGCCACCATCTCGTCGCGCGTGATCACTCGGCCTTTGACGGGCCCGGTAGCGGGAAGCTCGCGCAGCGCCGATACGAAGGCCAGCGCCCCGGCGACGGTCTGCTCAGCCGCCACGTCCTTCGTCGTGCTAGCTGGCCCGGCGCCGCTCGCGTTCGCCGCGTTCCTGGGCGCAGTCACTGGCGCCCGCGGGGCGTGGGGCGAGACCGCCGTCGACTCTGAGGCGCACGCCACGCCGAGCGCACAGCACCCTGCGAGCACGCTTTGAACCAGGCGCGTCATTGCGCAGCGGCGGCACGAAGCGCGGCGATGGCTGCCCGCCGATCTGGCTGGCCAAACACGGCATTTCCAGCCACGAGCATCGTGGCGCCGGCATTGACGACGCTGGCTGCTGTAGCCACCGCGATGCCCCCGTCCACCTCGAGCTCGATGTTGGCGCCGGCCTCGTCGATCATGCGCCGCACGGCTCTGATTTTTGGCAGCACGTTGGGTATGAATTCTTGGCCACCGAAGCCCGGGTTGACCGTCATTAGTAATACCAAGTCCAAATCCGGCAGTACGTAACGAAGGAAATCCTCCGGAGTGTGCGGGTTCAGCACAGCGCCGGCCATCACGTTCAGCTCACGGAGGTGGTTCAGCGTGCGTTGCAAATGAGTGGTTGCCTCCACGTGCACGGTGATCGAGTTAGCGCCGGCCCCGGCAAAAGCCTCGATGTAGCGCTCCGGTTCCACGATCATCAGGTGCACGTCGACGTGAACCTTGGTGGCGCGACGGACCGCTTTTACGACGAGCGGACCGAGCGTGATGTTGGGCACGAAGCGCCCGTCCATCACGTCCACGTGGATCCAGTCGGCGCCGGCCGCCTCCGCTTCTTGCACCTCCTCGGCCAGCCGTCCGAGATCGGCACTCAATATGGACGGAGCGACGCGAATTTGTCGCGGTCGAACGGCGGTTAGCGATTGCTGAGTGGAAGGCGCCATGGCTACCCGAATCAATAGCTGACGAGGTAGGGCAGAGCTAGCTTGGGAAGCTCGCGTTTGTAGCCGCTGGCCGCGAAATGCGTGGTAATCTCGGGGAAACGCCCGCAGGGCCCGTTTCGCCGCAGCGCAGACTGAGCTCATGATCACTCGGCCACTCGGTAAGCAAGACTACGATCACATCGTCCAGATCATCGATCGCTGGTGGGGCGGCCCGACAACGGCCCTGGCTCATCCGATTTTCTTCCACGAGCTCGGCACCATGGCGCGCGTCGTGGAACACGACGGCATTTTGGTCGGCTTTCTGTTGGGCTTCGTTGCGCCCGGCCCGCCCAAAACGGGCTATGTACACCTCGTCGGCATCCATCCGGACTACCGTCGGCGCGGCGTCGGTAAGGTCCTCTACCAGACGTTCGAAGAGGACGCGCGTGCCGCCGGCTGCACGCGCCTCAAGGCAATTACCACGAGCGGGAACGAGGGCTCGATCGCCTTCCATCGCGCCACCGGTTGGAACGTGACCAGCGTGGAAGACTACGCCGGACCGGCGCGGCCGCGCGTCGTATTCAACAAGAATCTGTGACGGTTTAGTCGTGGCAAACGCAAAGCCACTGTTCGCGGGCTCCGTTTTGGAGCCGAACGTAAGCTCGGATTTGACGTGCGGGCGGCAGCGATAGAAGCTGTCTGGGAGCCGAAATGAGCACTCTTTCCTCGGACAGCATTAGCCCGGCCGAACTGCGGGCGATTGGGTTATTCGGCGCGCTGAGTGATGAAGTGCTAACGCACTTGGCCGGCAGCCTCACCATGCAACGCCCGGAAGCGGGCGAAATCGTGTTCCACGAGGGCGATGACGCCAACGCCATGTTCGTCGTCATCGGCGGCGAGATGGAGGTGCTCAAGAAGAGCAAGCGCTCCACCGAAGCACGCGTTGCATTGCTCGGCCCCGGTGATTGGTTCGGGGAAATGAGCATCGTAGATATTCAGCCGCGCTCGGCGACGGTGCGCGCGCTCGCGCCTTCCCGTTTGCTGCGCGTCAGCGCCGCGGACTTGGACGCGCTGTACCGCTACGACTTGCGCTCGTATTCGCTGATCGTGCTGAACCTTGCACGCGAGCTGAGTCGACGCCTGCGCGTCGCCGACGGCATTCTCGCCGACCTAATTTCGAACGTGCTTGATCATTACCTGGCCGGCCCAGGCGCGAGCTGACGCAGCCCCGCTTCACCGCTGGCGCCGCCGTCACCGAGCAGGGGGGCACCGCCTTCACCGCCGTCGCCTCCGTCGCCTGGGAGGGCGATCTCCGGCGCCCCGCCGCTACCGGGGGTGAGCACCGTGCCTGAGCCGCCGTTACCAGCTGCTGACGTGGACGCCCCGCCACTCCCGGCAGACATGCTCCCTCCGCTGCCGGGAAAATCAGCCGCGCCGGAGGTATTGTTACCCGGCAGGTCCGGCTGGGGGTTGAGCACGCAGCCGCCGAGTGCCAACCCGATGAGCCACGACTTGTGCCTGCCAATAAGCATTTGCCCAATTCGATTCTAGCACGAGATGAGCCAATTGAACGCCGCCCGAAACGAGCCGGGCAGCGCCGGAGTTCGGCACAGGTTGGCACAAAGCCGGGCGCTCCGGTCACGACGCAGGCGAACTAACGCGATGTCACGCCGACGGCGCCGGCCTCCGCGGCGCCAGCCTGGCCCGCTTCGCCGCTGGCTGGCGCACCGCCCTCTGTGAGGTCATCGCCCTCGCCGCCCTCGCCGCCCTCGGCGGCGCCCGGCGAGGTTCCCCCGCTGCCTGGCGACTGGGCGCCAGCGCCTGACGACGTGCTGCTGCCCGCTGAGCCACCGCCATGCAGGTTCGAGGGAGC
The DNA here is from genome assembly GCA_040005755.1 of Pseudomonadota bacterium. Classification (GTDB taxonomy): domain Bacteria; phylum Myxococcota_A; class Polyangia; order Polyangiales; family Polyangiaceae; genus PMG-095. The sequence goes on along the minus strand of JBDTYJ010000001.1, from coordinate 48,255 downwards.
CCCAGCGCCGGCGACCGCACCTCCGCCCCCGAGTTGATCACCGGGCAAATCCGGCTGCGGGTTGAGGGAGCAGCCGACCGCCAAAGCCAGCCCTCCTATCCAACCCCAGCGGCGCCACGGCGAACCCATCAGGCGCCCTTAGAGCAAGAACCCCGCCAGCGCCTGGGCGTCGGGTTACGCGGGCTCACTTGATGCGCTCCGCTCGGGCTCGGGCGAGCAGCGCGAGCGCCCGCCGCACGTCGCTCGGGGTGGCTTCGAGACCCGCCGCGACGGCGGCCAATTCGGCGGCCACCTCGCGTAACGCCGGCGCGATCTGGTCGGCATTTGCCTCGAAAATATCGCGCCACATCGCTTCTGACCCGCCGGCGCTACGGGTGGTGGCACGAAACGCCGGACCCGCCGCAGGAAGCGCACCCGCGTCCGCCGCCAGCGCCGAAAGCGCACTCGCGAGGAGCTGCGGCAGGTGGCTCGTGTAGGCAACCGCTCTATCGTGCGCGTCGGCGCTCATGTGAAAAGCCCGTGCGCCGACGAGCTGGATCAGCTCTTCCACGCGCGCGACCGCGTCTACGTCGCGATGCTCCGGGCAGAGCAGCCAAGTTTGGCCGCGAAACAAGTCTGCCCGCGCACGGCTCGCGCCACCCTCGGGACCGCCCGCCATCGGGTGACCAGGCACGAAGCGGCTCGCCCTGGGCGAGGCTGCGGCGGCCGCGCAGATCGAGCGCTTGGTAGACCCGCAGTCGGTGATCACCTGGGCGAACTCGAGTAACGACGGCAATTGGGCGGCAATCACGCTCACGGGGGCTGCGAGCACGCACAAGTCGGCAGTAGCCGCCACAGCCTGCACACGGTCGCGCTCGTCACTCGCGAGACACTGATCCGCCAAAGAGCGCACTGCGGGCGCCGCCAGCACAGCCGGTAAATCAATGGCTACGATCTGAATCTGCGCGGTGGATTCACGGAGGGCCGCGGCAATCGAGGCGCCCATCAAACCGAAGCCGAAGACCGCAATCTGCTTCATTTGCGCACGATGGCGCCGATTTCACGCAGCTGCTCGGCGAGCTGTACTGCCTCCTGCCAACGCAGGGTGGCCGGTACGCGCGGCACCTCACCGTCACGACCGACCCAGGTGCGCAAGATCACGCCATCCGCTCCTGCGCCAATCGCTGCGCACGCGACGGCCTTCGAATATTTCGCGCGTTGCGCAATGCTCGCGACATCCACGATCAGCGGCAAGTGAGTGCGAATTTTGGCCCGGGCGATCGCGGCAATCTCCAGAGTGCGTGCGCCGTTCGGGTACTCGCCCCCCGCTTCTAGCAGCACGACTTGATCCGAGCCGCGCTCCAGCTCCCGTTCCGCCTCCCCGATCCAAGCGTTAGCTCCCCAGCTCGGCGCGCGTTCCACGAACCGGACGGGGTAGGCTTGTTGAAGGGGTTTTGGGTGCATTGATAAACACACCAACGACCCGACGTTCTCGATCGCCAAGTGCGATCGAGTGACCGCGGCGTCGAATGGGCGGCCCGCAGCGACTGCGTAGGGAAGGTCAGTGGAACCGGGCGCCTCGTCGTCGCCAGCAGCGGACTTGCGACCGAGACCAAGCGGGCCGATGGGCTCGATGGCGATCCACGGTCGATCCCCGCCGATACTTCCCCACGGCCCCTCCACCACCGTCGAGCGTTTACGAAACCGACGTGAGGCAAGGCGGAACGGCTCGCTCACTCGCGTGACCTGCGCCACTCCCTCGAATTCGCTCACGACGGAAACGTCGTTGGCGCTCACGTCCCCCACCACACCCAGGATCGAACGGAACTGACCGCTCGAGCGATGCACATCGAAGCCGGCTGCCACCAAGAAAGAAATTACGTTCTCGATCGCTGCGTCGGACGCGTCGGTCTCCATCACGACAATCATTTGCGGTGCGCGACCGTATCAAAGCGCGGGTTTTGTTGCCACCCGGTCGAGTGCCTGGTGGAAGCTCCTGGCAAGGAAAGGTATGGTTTAACGCTCGGGCAGCCCGTCCTTTGGGCTCGGCGGCTCGCCTTGCCATTGTGCGTGCCCCGGCCCTTGCCCATGACCGACCCCACTGACCCGATGCTTGGTACCCTTGCCGCAGGGCGTTACCGGATCATCAAGCCACTCGGGGAAGGTGGCATGGGCCATGTCTACTTGGCGGAGCACGTCGCGATCGAAAAGCGCGTGGCGCTGAAAGTGCTGCGCGCGGAGTACGCAGGCAAAGGCGAGATCGTCAAGCGCTTCCAACAGGAAGCGATCAGCGCGTCACGCATCAAGCACCCGAACGTGCTGGATGTGTTCGATTTCGGCCAGCTCGACAACGGCTGCTTCTATTTGGCGATGGAGTTCCTCGAGGGCAATGACCTCGCGGACGAGCTGCAAAGACGGCGCGTGCTGGACGCAGCAACCGGCATTCGCGTGTCGATGCAGATCTGTCGCGCGCTCGCCGCTGCACACGCGAACGGCGTGGTGCATCGCGATATGAAGCCAGAAAACGTGTTCTTGCAGCGCACCGCCGACGGGGAAGAAATCGTCAAAATCGTCGATTTTGGCATCGCGCAGTTGCGCTCCAAAGATGCGGCGGCGCCTGAGACCAAACGTCGGCTCACGCGAACCGGCATGATTTTCGGCACTCCCGAGTACATGTCCCCCGAACAAGCCGGCGGCAAGCACGCCGACCTGCGCGCGGACATTTATGCGGTGGGCATCATCATGTACGAGATGTTCACTGGCGCCGTCCCCTTCACGGGTGAAACGTTCCTGGGCGTGCTCACGAAGCACCTGAACGACCCGCCGCCAGCGCTGAGCAGCGTGTTCCCGGAGCTTGCCATTTCAGCGCAGTTACAGGCCGTAATCATGCGCGCCTTGGTCAAGGAGCCGAGCCTCCGTTATCAAACGATGCTCGAATTTGCGCAGGCAATCACGACCACGCCCGACGCCGCAGCGCTCGGCTATCGGCCCGTCCTTGCGTCGGTCGCTGAGCACTCCATGTCTTTGTTGCCGCATTCGCCCGGAACGCCGACCGCTCAGCAGTTCAGCCCGTCCTCGATCCCACCCGGACCGGGCGGGTCAATCCCGGCGCCGAGCCCCGCGGGGTCCCTGAGTTCGGGCCTCGCTGTCGGCCACAATACTGCGGGCGCGCGTGCGGAAACCCTCGTCGGCGCCGAGGCCAACACGCGCACGCCCTCCAAACCGGGCACCCGCAGCCCGCTCGCGCTGGCGGCCATCGCGGTCGTCGCGCTCGGGACTGCGGCAGCGTGGGTCGTGGCGAAGCGGAACGCCACGAATACTCCGACGCCCGAGCGGAGCGTTGCGCTTGCTGCAAAGTCTCCTGCGCCCGCGCCGCCAACCGCTGGTGAGGCCTCGGCTATGGCAGAGGCCCCGAAGCCGGCCGAAAGCGCCGCCGGCGTCGGCGCCCCGTCCGTCAGTGCTACCGGCGCGATTCGGCTCGGCGTCGCGAGCGAGCCCAGCGGGGCCGTTTTGCTCAAAAACGGCTTTCAGGTCTGCGATGCGACGCCCTGTGAAGTGCTGGCGGTCCCGAATGAGACCTTGGAATTCCACGCCGCCAAGGGCCCGCTGAAGGGCAGCGCGAAAGTGCTCGCCCAGCGCGACCAAAAAGTCATCATCAAATTGAGCGCGCCGAGCGCGCCCCAACCGGTTAAGCACGACGCTCTCGCTACGCGCATGTGTGAAGTGGAAGTGGACGGGCTGAAAATCTTACGGGCCTGCAAGTAAGCAGGATTTACGCCGAAATCGCCGCCGGATCGCGCCGAGCCCGGTGGCCCGGCTCTAGGACACGCTTCGAAACGCTCCTGTGATAGCGTCCTCGCCGATGCGGATCCTGCGACGAACTTTGATTTTCGGACTAGGCGCGGCGGCTCTGAGCACCGGCGTCGGCTGCAAGAAGAGGACAACAGACGCGGCGGCTGCGGCTGAAAGCGCGAGCGCGACCGAGATTGTCATCGGTCACTATGCGTCGATGACCGGCAGCACTGCGCACTTCGGACAAGACACGGACCGCGGCGTTCGAATGGCCCTCGAGGAGGCAAATGCGAAGGGCGGCGTGCTCGGCAAAAAGCTACGGCTCGTGACGCTCGACGACCGAGGTGATTCGGCTGAAGCGGCAAACGCCGTGAATCGGCTAATCGACGTAGAGAAAGTAAGTGCCGTGATCGGTGAAGTCGCGTCCAGCTTGTCCCTGGCTGGTGGCCGCGTCGCGCAACGCCGCCAAAAGCCGATGATTTCGCCCACCTCCACTAACCCGAAGGTGACCGAGGTCGGGGATTTCATTTTTCGCGTGTGCTTCATCGATCCCTTCCAGGGCAAGGTGATGGCGACCTTTGCGCGGCAAAACCTGAAGCTCGACAAAGTCGCGATCTTGAAGGACGTCAAGAACGACTACTCGATTGGTTTGTCGGACGCGTTCCGGGCGTCATTTACCGCCATGGGCGGTAGCATCGTTGCTGAGCAAGCGTATTCGCAAAACGATACCGACTTCAGCGCTCAGGTCACCGCAATTCGCGGCAGTGGGGCGCAAGCGATCTTCGTGCCCGGCTACTATTCAGAGGTCGGTTCCATCGCGCGCACGGCGCAGCGCCTCGGCCTGAAGATCCCGCTCCTCGGCGGCGACGGCTGGGATTCTCCCGATCTGTTCAAGATCGGGGGGGACGCCATCAACGGCTCTTACTTCTCCGATCATTTCGCGCCGGACGTTGCGACGGACAAGGCCAAGCAATTCGTGAGCAATTTTACGGCCAAATATGGCCAGCCGCCCACCGGGCTCGGGGCCTTGGGTTACGAGGCCGCCGAGGTCTTGGTCGATGCCATTGGTCGCGCCGCTAGCACGGACGGCAAGGCCATCCGTGACGCCATCGCGCAAACCAACGGCTTCGAGGGCGTAACCGGCAAGATCACGATGGATGCACAGCGGAACCCACTGAAGAGCGCCGTCGTGCTGAAGGTCGAAGGCGGCAAAGCCAAGTTCGAAACTTCCATCGCCCCGTGAGCGCGTGACTCAGTTCCTACAGCAGATCATCAACGGCCTCTCGCTAGGGTCGATCTACGCGCTCATCGCGTTGGGCTACACGATGGTCTATGGCATCCTGAAGCTCATCAACTTCGCGCATGGCGAGGTGTTCATGGTCGGCGCTTACACCGGCTACTACGCCGCGGGCGCGTTGGGCATTGCGGCCTTCGAGGCGCGCCATCAGAGTTTCCCGCTTTATTTGGCCGTAATCGTGTTAATCGCGGCCATGGCGGCCGCTGCGCTGCTCGGCGTTTTGGTCGAGCTGTTCGCGTACCGACCGGTGCGCAACGCGCCACGGCTGACGCCGCTCATCACGGCCATCGGCATGAGCTTGTTCCTGCAGAACGCGGCCATGTTGGTGTTCTCGCCGAACCCGCAGCGTTATCCGGCAATTCTATCGGAGGTGCGTTTCGAATTCTTCGGCGTGATCGTGACCAACATCAAGCTGACAATTTTCGTGGTCGCGCTGACCCTGATGCTCGGCCTGCACCTGTTCGTACAACGCACATGGACGGGGCGAGCCATGCGCGCGCTGTCCTTCAACATTGACGCGGCAAAGTTGATGGGGATTGACACGAACAGCGTGATTCGCGCCACGTTCGCAGTCGGCTCCGCACTCGCCGCGGCGGGTGGCATTTTGTTCGGGCTAGACCAGATCACGATCAACCCGCTAATGGGCGTGCTGACCGGGTTAAAAGCGTTCGTTGCCGCGGTTTTGGGCGGAATTGGCAGCATTCCTGGCGCGGTGGTGGGCGGCTTGTTGATCGGTTTGGCGGAACAACTCACTGCTGGTTACCTATCGCCCGAGTACCGGGACGCCATCACGTTTCTGATCCTGATCCTGATCCTGTTGCTCAAACCCGAGGGCCTGTTGGGCGTGGTTCGGGTGGAGAAGGTTTGATGCGCCGCGTGCTCATCCGAACCGCGCTGGGCGTCGCGCTGCTGCTGGCGATTTACGGGCTCGGGTTCGGCGTCGAGGCGGGCCTCACCGAGTACGTGCAGCGCATCGTGTTGCTCGCCGGTGTGAACATCATCCTCGCGGTCGGGCTCAACCTGATCAACGGCACGACTGGGCAGTTTTCGATTGGCCACGCCGGCTTTATGGCCGTGGGCGCATACGGAGCCGCGTTCGTCGGCACCACGATCGCTCCTGGGTTACATGGGTTGCTCGGCACAGGGGCGGTCCCGGACGCGGTGATCTTCAACCTGGCTTTGCTCGCGGGTGCGCTACTTGCCGGCATTTCCGGCCTCATTGTCGGGATGCCAAGCCTGCGGCTACGGGGCGACTACCTGGCCGTCGTCACTCTCGGCTTCGGAGAAATTATCCGAATTCTGTTCAACAACGCGACCTTTTTGGGCGCTGCGACGGGCTACTTCGGCGACGATCCCTCGGGGTTACCTGCGTACACCAACTTTTTTTGGGTTTATGCGTGGGTCGCCACGATTGTGGTGCTGATCCACAACCTCACCTTCTCGCAAACGGGCCGCTCGCTGATTGCGATTCGTGAAGACGAGATTGCGGCCGAAGCGATGGCCACACCGACTACACGCCTCAAGGTCACCGCGTTTGCAATCAGCGCGGCGACAGCGGGCATCGCGGGTGGCCTATTTGCTCACATGCAAGCCGGCGTGCGACCGGAAGATTTCCGGTTCGAAAAATCTATCGATATGGTCGTGATGATCATCGTGGGCGGTTTGGGCTCGATTTCCGGGGCGGTTTTGGGCGGAATTTTCGTGGCGGTGTCGCTGGAGGTGATGCGCGACCTGCAGCAATACCGCCTCGTGCTCTACGCGCTGCTGTTGGTCGTGATCATGTTGGTGCGCCCCCAAGGGCTGTTGGGCAATCGCGAGTTGTACCAACTTGCACGTAAGCCGAAGCCTACTGCGCGCGTCGAGGGCATGTGACGCTGCTCGAGCTCAGAGGCGTCGATAAAATCTTCGGCGGCCTACACGCCGTGCGCGGCGTATCCTTCTGCGTCGAGAAGGGCACCATCTTCGGATTGATTGGACCGAACGGAGCCGGCAAGACCACGCTCTTCAACGTGATCACCGGCGTGTACACGCCCGAGCACGGGGAAATTTTGTTCCGCGCGAAGAACATCGCGGGCCTGCGACCGGCGCTGATTGCCGCCCAAGGCATCGCCCGAACATTTCAAAATATCCGCATTTTTCGGGCCATGACCGTGGCCGAGAATGTCATGGTCGCGGGCCATCACCTGCACACCGCGAGCCTCCTCGATGCCATGTTGCGCACCAAGCGCTACGAAGCCGACGAGCAAGCGCTGCGAAAGCGCGCCAGCGAACTATTGGAGATCCTCGGCCTAGCGGACTTGGCCGGCGAGCTGGCGGGCAGCCTGCCGTACGGTTCCCAGCGGCGCTTGGAGATTGCCCGCGGCTTGATGCTTTCACCGGAACTGCTGCTGCTCGATGAGCCCGCCGCGGGAATGAATAGCCAAGAAGCGCGGACGCTGAACGAGCAAATCCGCTTCCTGCGTGATCAGCTCGGCCTCACCGTGATCTTGGTGGAGCACAACATGGCCGTGGTCATGAACGTGTGCGAGAAAATTCACGTCGTGGATCATGGCGAAACTATCGCCGAAGGCGCGCCCGCAGAGATCAAAGTGCACCCCAGGGTGCTGGCGGCGTACTTGGGCGAAGAGCCCGAAAAAGAGGCCATCTAGTGGCTTCGGACTTGGCCCTGGAGCTCAGCGACGCGCGCGTGGCGTACGGCGGCATTGCGGCCGTGAAGGGCGTTTCACTCACCGTTGAGCGCGGCGAAATCGTGACCTTGATTGGCTCGAACGGCGCAGGCAAGAGCAGCGTGCTGAAGGCCATTATGCAGCTGGTTCGACACGCGAGCGGTACGGTGCGCGTGCTCGGACAAGACGTGCGAAATCTGCCCACGCATCGCGTCGTCCAGCTGGGCGCGGTGCTCGTGCCTGAGGGGCGCGCCATCTTCGGCAACTTGAGCGTGCGCGAGAACTTGCTCTTGGGCGCATTCTTGAAGCGGGACCCGGCGAGCGTGCAGCGGAACGTCGCGCGCAGCGTGGCGCTCTTCCCGCGTTTGGGTGAACGCATCAATCAGAATGCCGGCACGCTTTCAGGCGGGGAACAGCAAATGCTCGCCATTGCGCGCGCGCTCATGGTCGACCCAAAGCTCGTGCTGCTGGATGAGCCAAGCCTCGGTCTGGCGCCCAAGCTTGTCTCCCAAATATTTGAATCTATTGTTGAAATTGCGAAGAGCGGGATCACGATCTTGCTCGTTGAGCAGAACACGCGCTTGGCGTTGCAAGTCGCGCAGCGCGCGTACGTGCTCGTCACGGGCGAGGTCGTGCTCAGCGGCGCGAGCGCGGATCTCCGATCGGACCCCCGGATTCGTGAAGCCTACCTCGGCGAAAATATCTCCGGCTGAGCCCGCGAAGGCCGGCGCGCACGCCCGCGGCGCGCAGCTCCGCACCGCGCGTGCGCGCTTCACCTTCCACGGCAATGTACGTGAGACGCGCTACGGTTGGTTGCGTCTTACCCCCGCGTACTCCGTGCACCTCGTGCGCGAATTGCTGGACGCGCGGGTCAAGCCAGAGCTCCCGGTGCTGGATCCGTTCTGCGGCACGGGTACCACGCTGCTCACCTGCGCCGAGCGCGGGATCGCCTGCACCACGCTCGATGTGAACCCCTTCCTGGTCTGGCTGGCGCGGGCCAAAACCGCTAATTATAGCGCCCATTCGCTGCTGAAAGCAGAGGCGTTGATCGCCGAGATGCGCGCCGCGGCAAGTGCCCGCGGCAATGCGCCGTGGCTGCCCGCGCTGTTTCAGATCGAAAAATGGTGGGCGCCCGCCACGCTGCATGCATTAGGGCGTGCCTTTACCGTGTTGCGCGAGACTGACGCACCGAGGCAAGCGCAGGATCTGGCGAAGCTCGCGTTTTGCCGCGGCTTGATCACGAGCGCCAACGTGAGCTTCGGGCATCAATCCATGTCTTTCGCGGCCGGGGCTGCCGCCACACCAGGCGCGGCGCGGCGCGTGGGACAAGCGCTGGCGGACGCCTTCACGCCCATCGCACGTGCCGCGCGCGTTGCGCTGCCGAACAGCGCGCGAAAGGTGTTGCTCGGCGACGCCCGCCGCGTCGCCGACAGTCTGAATAAGGCCCAATTTGGCTGTGTGATCACGTCCCCGCCGTACGCAAATCGGATGAGCTACGTGCGCGAATTGCGCCCGTACATGTACTGGCTCGGCTACCTGGAGGCGGCCTCGGATGCCGGCGAGCTCGATTGGCAAGCCATTGGCGGCACGTGGGGCTCCGCCACAAGCCGCGTCGCCGCTTGGCAGGAAAGCGGCGAAAGCCCGCTCCAAGATTTGAGCCGCATAACCCGAAAGATCGCCAAGCACAGCGACGTGCTGGCACGCTACGTGAGCAAGTACTTCTTCGACATGCTGCTGCACGTTTCGAGCCTGTCGCGGTCGATCGCGCGCGGCGGTCAGGTGCACTACGTGGTCGGCAACTCGAAATTTTTCGACGTGGTGCTGCCGGTCGAGCGGCTATTCGCCGAGATTTTCGAGCTTTCCGGGTTCAAAAACGCCACCGTGGCCACGTTGCGCAAACGCACCAGCAAGCGCGAGCTGTTCGAGTACTTGGTCAGCGCGACCAAACGCTGACGCGCGCGAGCGGTTCAAGTTAGCTTTGAGCCGCTCCCGCGCACCGCGCCCGCTACCCAAAAGATCCAGATGAGCACGATGTGCGAGCCCGTGACGCGGGGCCCGAGCAGCGCTATCCTGGGTGAGTGGACCACTTGGCGAGGCTCGGTTCGGCAGTACTGCTCTCGTTGTGCGCGGCAAGCTGCGCTCCCAACGCGCCACCGCATTGGGCGGAGGGCGGCACGGCACTGTTCATTCAGCCCGCGCATTGGGAGCGCCCAGACGACGACGCCATCGACATCAAACCGAATGGCCAGGTGCTCGAGGGCGGGCGCTTGCGCTTCGTCATCGACCGCGTCGGTCGGGTGACGGACGAGGATTACGAGCCCTTCGCGCTCTTGGCGCCGGACGGGCACTTGATCGGAACCGACGACCGCCTGCTGGGCTACGTAGGTATCAGCAATGCCTCGCCGCCATTCGCGGAGCAGGCTTGGCTCAGCCTGCAGCCGGACGGGCGAGTGCTGTTTTTCGAGCCAGGCGGTGAGCGCTCGGATCATGGGCGGTGGACGGGTTGCGACGGGCCCGGGCGGCGCGCCTGCACGCTGGTGACGCAGATCTTCGCGATCAAGAACTACCGCATGGCCCCAAATAGTGGCGTGACACTGGGCGTGGGGGTTGGCGTCGGCGTCGGCTTTTAGGGTATGAGAGCAAGCGATGTTGGACGCTCGTTACGTTGCCGATCATCTCGATGAGGTTCGAGCTCAGCTCGCGCGCCGTGGCTCCGAGTTCGCCCAGGCGCTCGACGGCGTAGCAACCTTGGTCGTGTCCCGCCGAGAGCTCACGCGCAAGACGGAGCTCTTGCAAGGCGAGCGCAACACGGCCAGCGACGCGATGGCCAAGCTTGCGAAAAGCGGCGACAAAGAGGGCATGGCCGCGCGCCGTGATGAGCTCAAAGCGCTCTCGGAGCGCGTCAAAGGGCTGGAGCAAGAGCTCGCTGCTGCCGATGCGCAAATCGAGGAAATCCTGCTCGGCATTCCCAACGTGCCGCATGAGTCCGTTCCCGACGGGCAAACCGAAGACAAGAACGTCGTCGTGCGCACTTGGGGAGAGAAGCCGCAGTTCGGCTTCGAACCCAAGCCGCACTATGAATTGGGCGAAAAGCTCGGCATTTTGGACTTCGAACGCGCAGCGAAGCTATCGGGAGCGCGCTTCTCCGTGCTCTGGGGTTTGGGTGCAAGGCTCGAGCGGGCCCTGGCCACGTTCATGCTCGACCTGCACACGGGGGAGCACGGTTACACGGAAGTGTATCCGCCGTATTTGGTGAAGGCCGAGGCACTGCGCGGCACGAGCCAGCTGCCCAAGTTCGAAGAGGACTTGTTCAAGACCAAGCGCAGCGATCCCAACGATCCGAGCGCGCTGTACCTGATTCCAACTGCAGAGGTACCGGTCACGAACCTGCACGCCGATGAAATCTTGGAAGCCGCTCAGCTGCCGCTGGGATACACGGCGTACACTCCGTGCTTTCGCAGCGAAGCGGGCTCCTACGGCCGCGACGTGCGCGGCCTGATCCGTCAGCACCAGTTCGACAAAGTGGAGATCGTGCGCTTCGCGACCCCCGAGCAATCCTTGGCTGAGTTGGAGAAGCTGACACTGCACGCAGAAGAGGTGTTGAAGCGCCTCGGTCTGCACTACCGGGTGGTCGAGCACTGCGCGGGGGATCTCGGGTTTGCCGCAACCAAGGGCTATGATCTCGAGGTTTGGCTGCCCTCACAAAACACGTACCGCGAGATCTCCAGCTGCTCGGTATTCGGGGATTTTCAGGCTCGGCGCGCCAAAATTCGCTATCGCCCCGAGCCCAAAGCCAAACCCAAGCTGCTGCACACACTGAACGGTTCAGGCCTGGCTATTGGCCGCACTTGGGTTGCGATTTTGGAGCAGTACCAGCAAGCAGACGGCAGCGTGCTCGTGCCCGAGGCGCTGCGCCCGTTCATGGGCACGGACCGCATCAGCGCGAAGCCCGCGTGAGCGTTCGCCGCTGATTGCGCTGGCGTCAGCGGCGCTTCTTGGCGCGGCCGCTGGAGCCTGCCTTGCCGCCGCTCTTGCCGCCAGCCCCGGCACTCGGGGCGCCGGCTTTGGGACGGGGCGCGCCGCGGCCGGGCTTGAAGCTCTTGCCGCCACCCGTCGTGGGCTTGGCCGCGCCTTTGCGCGTGGGGACAGGGCGGTGGCCCACTTTGAGGAGTGGCACGCCGCGGCCGCGTGCCGGAACGCGCGGTCCACCAGCGCGGGGGGCACGCAACTTGGGCTTGCTGCCGTCGGCTTCGTGCGACTCGTAGGTGCCCTCTTCCAGGGCTTTTAGGACCTTTTCCGGCACGATGCGGCGGGCCAGCGTTTGGCGACGCAAGATGGCAACGTCTTCGATCACGACCGCGATGCGGTCACCGAGCGAAATCGTATCCCCGGAGCGCACACCCACGACGCTCAGCTCGTCCTCGGCCATTTCGTATTGGTCTGGACCCATGCTCTCGTACTTCAAGAGCACGTCCACGAAGGGCGCATCGAGCGTCACGTAGGCACCGCTGCCCACGAGCGCGGTAACAATGCCCTCACACGTTTCACCGATGTGGTCGCGCATCAGCAAGCAGCGATACAAATCGACAACCTCACGCTCGACGTCCATCGCGGCGCGCTCGCGAACGCTGGCGGAGGTAGCGCTTTGCGCGAGCTCTTCCAGCGCGGGCTCGCTGCTGATGGGCTTGCCGCCGCGCAGCAGGTGCTTCACGGCGCGATGTACCTGGACGTCCGGGTAACGACGGATGGGGGAGGTAAAGTGCAGATAGTCCGTGGAAGCGAGCCCGAAATGGCCCACATTTTTGATGTCGTAGGCGGCTTGCTTGAGCGACCGGAGCAAGAGCATCTCGAGCACTTGCTTGCGCGCGTGGGTGGAGATGCGCTGCAAGAACTTGGATACCCCGAGCGGCTCGGTCATTGCGTCAGCATCGAACTCAACGCCCAGCTTCTCCGCAACCTTGCCCAGGCGCGCGAGTTTGACCGGATCCGGCTTGCCATGAACACGGTAGATGGCCGGGGACTTCTTTTGGCCGAGCCAGGTGGCCACGAGCTCGTTGGCGAGCAGCATGAGCTCCTCGATCATGTTGTAGGCGCGCTTGATGCCAGGGTCGGAGGTGCGACGCGTGACGTCGATCGGCGCTTTGGTCGCCGGATCCAGCGTCAGCTTGGCCTCGGGCAAATCCAGATCGAGCGAGCCGCGAGCCATGCGCGCTTTGCGCAGCTTTCGAGTCAGCTCTTCCATCACGCGCAGCTCTTTTTTGAATGCCTCGGCCGGCGCGCTCTTGGGCGGAATGTCCGTAAATCCCAGTGTTCGAGCGACGCCGCCGTAGGTGAGCATGGCCGCCGAGCGCATCACGCCTTCCACGATCTCGAAGCTCGTAACTCTGCCGTCGCGATCTAAATCCGCGATCACGCACAAGCACAGGCGCTCTTTTTCGGCCAGCAAGGAGCATAGATCTGCGGCCAAGGCAGCGGGCAACATCGGAATGGCGCGGTCAGGCAGGTAGATGGTACAGCCGCGGCGCAGCGCCTCTTTGTCGAGCGCGCTGCCCGGCTGCACGTATTCGCTCACGTCCGCGATGGCGATCCAGGCGCGAAAGCCGTCGCCTTGCTTTTCGACCCAGACCGCGTCGTCGTGGTCGCGCGCGTCTTCTGGATCGATTGTGGGAAGCGGGATTGCGCGCAGATCGACGCGGCCCTCGCGGTTCAGGGGCAAGAGCCGCACCGCCATGGCTTCGGCTTCACGAATCGCGGCCTCCGGATGCTCCTCCGTGACCTGCTCGCGGATCAGGATCTTGGCGACTTCCACGTTCGGGTCGCCGGGCGCCCCGAGCACCGTGATCAGCTCGCCTTCCGGATTTTCATCGGGAAATTCGGGGAATTTCGTAATTTCGGCGACGGCCGCGTCGCCGTCTTGGCCGAGCTTCGGATTCAAGGAGAGCACGATCGGACCGCGCAGGCGCGAGTCATCCGGCTCGAGCCACATGCTGCGACCGCGCTTGCGCAGCACGCCCGCGACGCGCGGATTGCGACGTGACACGACTTGCTCGACGCGGCCTTCCGTGCCCCGGCCCGAGCGGCTGACCACGATGATCTTCACGCGGTCGCCGTGCAATGCCGAGCCGATGGCCTCGGGCGCGATGTACACGTCGTCATGTCCGACGGCGTTCACGAACCCGAAACCACGGGCATTCATGCTCAGCACGCCTTCCCAACCTTCGGTCTGGGTCACTTCGCGCAATTCGATGCCGTAACGCTGCCCACTGAAACGTTTAACCCGGCGTTGCTCCGCCAACTCATCGAGAGCGCCGATCAGTCGTGGCACGTTGGCCTCGCTGACACCGAGCTTGGAGGCGAGCTCGCGTGCGTGTACGGGCTTTTTTGCTTCGGCGAGCAGGCGTAACACTTCGCCCTTTGCCGGGATTCGACTGGCCATGCGGCCTTGTAGCATCGAGGTTTCAGCTTCGTTGGGGTTTTCGGCCAGATCGGCTAGGAACAAGGCGTGCGAAAGGCAATCGGTCTGGTCGGCGTGCGGCTTGCCGCGATCTTGGCACTGGCGGTTTCGGCGGCGCTTTTCGTGGACTACACGAATGCCACCCCAACCTTCTGCGGGGCGGCCTCAGGCTGCGCGAAGGTGCGCGGCAGCGGCTACGGCTACCTTCTTCTGGGTGGCTATCCCGTCCCCGTGCCGCTGCTTGGCATGCTCGCTTTCGCGGCGCTGCTCGGGTTCACGCTAGCCCGGCCGGTACAGCGTTGGCTGCCGCTGGTGGCCATCATCGGCGGCGTCCACGGGCTGGGGTTGTTCGCGCTGCAAGCGCTCAAGATTGGCGAGTTCTGCGCGCTGTGCGTGACGGTGGACGCGCTCAGCGTGCTGGCTGCGCTGTGCGGTGTCGTGGTTTGGCAGGGCCGTGGCGAAGCGAACGAGCCCTGTCTGCTACGTGACGGTGCGTGGCCGGCGCTCGGACTGCTCGCGTTGTGCGCGCCGCTGTTGTGGCCCCAGCTGCGCCCCGCTGCGCCTGTTCCGTCCGGCGTGCGTCAGCTGTACCTGCCCGGGAAGATCAACGTGGTCGAGTTCGCAGACTACGAATGCCCGTTCTGCCGCGCATTACACCCGGTGCTAAAGACGGTGATCGAAAGCTACGGGAAGCAGGTCAACTTCACCCGCCTGAATCTGCCCCTGCAAAGCCATGAATTCGCCCGTGGCGCGGCCGAGGCCCAGGTCTGCGCCCGTGAGCAGGGGAAGGGCAACGAGATGGCAGACCGGCTATTTGCTGCGCAGGATCTGACGCCGACCAGCAATCGGGCCCTCGCCCAATCGCTCGGCGTAGAGCTCGGTGCGTACGATCACTGCATCAGTTCCGGGCACGCCGACCGGTTGATCGATGCCGAGTCGAAGATCTTGCTGGATAGCGGCTTACAGGGTCTGCCCACCACCTACGTCGGCGCCAAGATGATCCTCGGTGCGCAACCGGAAGAAGTATTCCGAGACGCATTCGACCGCGCCGAGGCCGGTGTGGGCGACCGCGGAATTCCCGGATCCATTTATTGGAGCTCCGTGCTCGCGCTGACGCTTGCCGTAAGTTGGGTTGGTCGCGTGCGACGTGCTACGCTCTGATATGGAACATACGAATACGAACGACAGCGCCAGTGTCGCTGCGAACGAGAACGTTCCGGGTCAAGTTCCGTTCGAGGTTTTCCGGGCATTGCCGAAGACCGACTTGCACGTCCATTTGGATGGCTCGTTGCGCTTGGAAACCATTTTGGAGCTGGGCCACGCTTACAAAGTGGAGCTACCCGCAAACGACGTGGAGGGGCTACGTGCCGCCATTGGCTGCGGGAATAACTTCGGGTCCTTGGTGGAGTACCTGCGCGGCTTCGGCATCACGTTGCGCGTGATGCAGACTGAAGCAGCGCTCGAACGCATTGCGTTCGAGTTGGCCGAAGACGCACATCGCGAAAACGTCCGCTACATGGAAGTGCGCTACGCGCCCATGCTGCATACACAGCACGGCTTGAAGCTGACGAAAGTGGTCGAGGCCGTCCTCGACGGCCTGCGCAGAGCTCGCGAAACGTACGGCATCAAAGCCAACGTGATCATCTGCGGCATTCGCAACATCTCCGCGGAGTCTTCGTATCAGATGGCGGAGCTGGCCGTGGCGTATAAGGGCCGCGGCGTGGTCGGCTTTGATTTGGCCGGCGCAGAGGCTGATTTCCCGGCCAAACATCACCGCGCCGCGTTCCAACTCGTGCGGGACAACAACATCAACTGCACGATCCACGCGGGTGAGGCCTACGGCCCCGAGTCGATTGCGCAGGCCATTCACGTGTGCGGCGCCCATCGCATCGGTCACGGCTGTCGCCTACGAGAAGATGGAGACTTGCTGCATTACGTGAACGACCACCGCGTACCGCTCGAGTGCTGCCCCTCGAGCAACGTGCAAACTGGCGCCGTGAAGGATCTAGCGTCGCACCCGCTCAAGCTGTACTTCGACCTTGGCTTGCGCGTGACGGTGAACACTGACAATCGCTTGATCACGGACACCAGCGTCTCGAAAGAGCTGTTCTTGGTGCATACCAAGATGGGCGTCCCTTTCGCCGACATCAAGAGCATGATCCTGGCCGGCTTCAAGTCCAGCTTTCAGCCTTTTCACGAGAAACAGGCCGCCTTGCGCCGAGTGGGCGTGGAGTTGGATCGCTACGACGACAACGGAGTGCTGCGAGCACCCGCCAGCAATGGCAGCGAGCGCAGCCCTCGCCGTGCTCGCGGTAGCGCAGCCGACGTGGTCGCCGACGCGGAGTAACGCACCTCAGAAGTGAACGTCGGCGCGAACGTCGCCAGTCATCGCGGTTTCGAGCGTGCTCACCGCCTGCTCGATTTCCTCCGAGTCCGCTGCGGGCAGCTTGATTTGAAAGCGGATGAACAGGTCCCCCTGTTCGGCCTTGCGCTTCACGCCGCGCCCCTTGAGGCGCGCCACCTGCCCGCTCTGCGCGTGCTTGGGCACGGTCAACGTGATCGCGCCATCCGGCGTGGGCACACGGACCTTTGCGCCGCGGTACGCCTCGCCCACGGTGATGGGCAGGTCCAGATACAAATCCAGCCCGGAACGCTCGAAATACGGGTGCTTTTTGACGCGAATGCTCAGCAGCAGGTCACCGGGTGGCCCGCCATAGGCACCCGGCGCGCCGTGCCCCGCAATGCGCACCTTGTCGCCGTCACCCGCGCCTGGAGGCACGCGCACGGTGATGTCTTCCCCGCCGTCTTGCAGACGCAGCTTGAGCTCTGCGCCGCGCAAGGCGGAGCTGAAATCAACCACCACCTCACTGGCAATGTCCGAGCCCTTCATGCCTTGGCCCGCACCGCGACGGCCAGCGCGGCTGAACAGATCCCCGAACAGATCACCAATGCCGCCCGGGGGCTCGCCGCCCGCGCCGCCGCTGAACAAGTCCTCCAGGTTGGGGCCGGTACCGCTGCGCCGACCGCGCCCGCCCATGCCGCCGCCAGCGCCACGGTACGCGCGCGCCGCCGCAGGGTTGAAGCCTTCACGCAGGCCTTCCTCCCCAAATTCGTCGTACAGGCCGCGCTTTGTCTTATCCGAGAGGGCCTGGTACGCGGCGTTCACCGCTTTGAAGCGTGTCTCGGTCTTCTTGTCACCCGGGTTTTTGTCCGGGTGAAGCTTCGCGGCGAGCTTGCGATACGCCTTCTTGATCTCGTCGTCGGTGGCGCCGCGAGACACTCCGAGCTCTTTGTAGAAATCAACGGCCATGAGTCTCCTTCAACGTAAGCGCCGGAACGGGCGCGGGCAAGGTCAGCCGCGCGGAACGCGCTTCTTCACTAACGACCGGGGCTTGGCTTGCCGTAGCTGGACGGGCTTCCGAGCTTTGGCCGGGGCGACGCGGCAACTCACGACCATGGAATCGACCCACTGGTCCGCGGGTTGATCGGTAAAATCAGCCGTAAAAAAGATGTCCGTGAAGCCGTTGTAGTGGAGCAGGGCCTCAACCTCACGCGGAAAAAACTGGCGGTGGGTGAGCGGTACCTTCCAAGGCTTTCCGCCCTCTTCCGGTTCGAACTCCATCCAAATCAACAGTAGCTGGCGTAGCCGGTCATACTCGAAGCGCTCGGCGTATTTGACCAGCTCACCAGTCGTGGGATGGCGGATCTTGGGCGAGCCGTAGCTGCGTTCTGGGTCGCGCGACAAATCCTCCCCGTGCGGCACGGAGAAGTCGAACACGAAGCGGCCACCCGGCGCCAAGTGTGCGCGCACGCGCGCCAAGAATGCTTCCACGTCAGCGCGCGTGTACAAGTGCAGGAAGCAATTGAAAGGCGCGTACACCAGCGGCACGCGCTTACCAAGGCGGTACTCGCGCATGTCGGCTTCGGCGAGCGCAACGCGCGCGCGCACCTGTTTTGGCTCTAGTTTGAGACGCGCCTCGAAGTCGTCCAGCATCGGGCGCGAAAGGTCGACGCCGTAGACCTCGACGCCAGCCCGCGCGACGTGCAGCGCGATGCGGCCATTGCCCACGCCGTACTCGAGCACCGGACCCTTCGACTGACGTGCGAGCCGCACGTAGTAGTCGATATCGTGGCGCCGATCTTTGTACGTTTTCGTGTAGTAAGCGGGGTCGCTGTAGTGCCCTTTGGCACCGTCGTCCGCAGCCGCGCCAAAGTCACGGATCGTGCGCGCAGGCTCAGCGCTGCGCGATTTAGAAGCACCCACGAGAGCTCCCGCCGGCCGTCGTGGACAGTGCTCCGCGGAACCTGACTGCGTTCGCTCCTGGGTACTTCAGCACCCGCAGCGAACGCGCCTTGCTCCGCTCGCAGCTACCGGGCGGCCAGGCTCCGCTCTGTGCTCGCGCCTCTACGCTCAAAGATTTACGCGGCCGAGCTCGTTGATGTACTCGGCGACTGCTTCCACCGACGGGCGGTGAAAACGAACTTTACCGGCTGCGATCTCGCGCAAGCTGATCACCGGCGGCTTGTTCTTCGCGTTCACCAGGGCCGGGCCACCCTTCATGATCGTGCGCGTGCGCTGAGCCGCCAGCACGACGAGGGCGAAACGGTTTTCTTCTTGTTCCAAGCAATCTTCAACGGTGACGCGTGCCATGGGCGGGAGGCTCCTCGAAAGGGGGCGGGAAAGCTAGCTAATGCGACGCCGCCGGGCAAGCTAGCCGCGCGGCGAGCTACGCCGATGCGTAAATCATAGCAAATACGAGACGTTACTAGCGGGCTGAGTGTAGGCCGCGCGAAGCGCGAATGACTCTTCTGGCTCGCAACGCGTTGCATTTGCTGGAACGCACGCGCTCGCGAAATCGGGTGGCGGGCGTCAGTGACGCCGAAGGCTGTGCCGCAGCATTCCGCGCCTCGTGACCATCAACCCAATCCTTTCTGGCGGGGTGAGCGCTTTCGCTCGCGAAAAGGGCGGACCGAGGCGCGCGCCAAGCAAGAGGCGGCCGACCCGAAGCGCGCGCCGCATTGCACGACAATCAGAGCCGGTTTCTTGGCCCATAGGGGGCGTGTCGAGGGACGATTCGCGCACGTCACTCGAAGGAGACCCGATGGACTCGAAGCAGATCCCGACCAGCGTTTTCAGGCCAAAACCGCCGCCGCTTTGGTACGTCACGAACGGTGAGCTCACCGTGGGTCCGGTGGTGACTGGGCTCTTGATACGTGGTGTCGAGTTCGGCCGCGTTCCTGACTACTGCCACGTGAGCCCGTATCACGGCGATTGGCGCACGCTGAACGCGGTGCGGGAGATCGCGGCGTTGAACAGCAAGGTGAACGGTACCGCGCCGAGCCAAGAGCAGCTGCTCGAGTGGACGCGCCCGATCGAGCGCATCAAGGACGAGGCGGAGTTGAGCCATACGATCACCTGGCTTTCGCTGATCGCGACGGGCGCGGAGAGCGCCATGTTTCACTATCGCGGGCGCAATCAGCGTGCGCTGATCACGCGCTCCGTGCTCGGACCGATTTCCAATGAGCGCCTCGGTTACGCATTGTCCGAGCATGATTTGGTGTTGCGAGCGGCGCGCCAGGGGCGACCTGTCGTCGGGCCTCCCTACGGGCAAGCTGAAGACGCCCTGGCGATCCGCTTTGCCAGTAGCCGCGGCGGCGTCGGGGCGGCAGCAATGATTCCAATCTTCATCGGCGAGAACCTCACGGGCATGCTGGAGCTCTCGCGGCCGGGCCATGCCTTCCGGCGTAGCGACTTGCAGCGCGCCGAGCGAATTGCGCAGCGCGCCCTGCGCACGCGATCGAACTGAGCAAACACTCGCAAAATCCGTAGCCCCTCCCTGAGTCAGCGGGCTGACGCTTGAGCGCTGAAATCGCGCACGCCGCGGCATGTCAGCGGTTTGACGGCACTTTTCCGCGGTATTTGCAGATTTTGTGCGGGATTCACGCGCGCTGACGTGGCACTTTTTTGTGTCGTGAGCGTCACCGGGATCTCGAACTACAGCACCGATCAGATCGCAAGTCTGTCGACGACCGATTTGCAGAGCATCAGTGCGGGCGATTTTTCGGGCTTGGTTGCGTCTCAGCTTGCGGCGCTGAGCACGAAGCAGATGGGCGCGCTGACCGCGCCGCAGGTGTCTGCGCTGACGGTCAGTCAGATCCTGGACTTTACGGCGGCGCAGTTCTACGCGCTCGCCACTCAGCAAGCGAGCGCGATTTCTGCAACGGACATTTCGGTCCTCACGAGCAAGCAGCTCAGCCAAATCACCGGGACAGAGATCGGGCAGCTCAGCGCGCAACAGCTCGCCGCGTTGAGCAGCTCGCAGATCACGCTGCTCAGCGCCAATCAGATCAAGGGGCTCGCAGAGGATCAAATTGCCGGGCTCACGACGACCCAGCTCGGCGGCCTTCGCGCTGACCAGCTAGGCGCCTTCGGGCAGGCGATCGAGGTGCTGAGCACGACGCAGATCACTTCATTGCTCACGACCCAGCTCGCGGGACTCACCAGCAGCGAGCTCGCAGCCTTCAATACCACGCAAATCTCCGCACTTTCGCCTAATCAGGTCTTGGCGTTGAGTGGCACGCAGCTGCGCGGTTTGAGCAGCGACGACGTCTCCGTGATGAGCGTGGGACTGATCAGTGCGCTGTCAGCGCAGCAGCTCGGCGCGTTGTCCGTCGCGGCCATGCCGGGGCTCAGCGGTCAACAAGTGAACGGGCTTAGCACCGGGCCGCTGAGCGGTCTGGGCGCGGCCCAAATTGGCGCACTGACGACGGACGCCGTCGGCGGCCTGAACCCAGATCTGCTTGGCTCGTTGAGCACGACTCAGCTCGCCGGGGTGGCGAGCACGCAGCTCGCCGAGCTGAGCACGCCGCAGTTGTCGGCGCTCTCAGCGACGCAGATCTCGGGGCTGAAGCCGGCCGCGGTGGCGGGCTTCGCCGAGGAGCAGGTTGCCGCGCTCAGCACCGGTCAAATCGTCGGACTCGGTGCGGCGCAACTGAGCGCTTTGACGACGAGCGCTTTCGCGGCGCTGAGCGCGACGCAGCTTGCTGCGTTTTCCGCGACGCAAATCAAGGGCCTAACCAGCACCGTCCTCGTGAGACTGAGCCAAGCGCAGCTTAGCGCGCTGAGCGGCACGCAACTTTCGGCGCTCACTAGCTCGGCAGTGAAGGGGCTCGCCGAGGATCGCGTGTCGGCGCTGACCATTGCCCAGCTTTCGGGCCTTACTCCGAGCCAACTGGCCGCGCTGACCACGACCTCGTTCAATGCACTCAGCGCAACGCAGCTCGCGGCGCTGACGAGCACGCAGCTCGGCGGTCTGAGCGCCGACGACGTTCGAACGCTGGGAGCCGCTGAACTCGCGGTGTTTACTGGCGCGAAGCTTGCGGGGCTGAGCAATCTCGCGCTGAGCGGGTTGACTGCGGATCAAATCCCCCTGCTCACGACGACGCAAGTCACCGGCTTCAGCGCCACGCAGATTGCGTCCTTGTCCGCCAACGCAGTAAACAGCCTGAGCACGACGCAGGTTGGCGCGCTCAGCACGACGCAAGTCGGCAGCCTAACGGCGTCCCAGGTGGGTGCGCTCGATCAAGACGTGCTGGGCGCACTGCACGGCGCGCAGCTGACGGCCTTGACGACTAGCGCGTTACGCGGCCTGAGTTCCACGTTATTGGGCGCGCTGTCTGCAGGTCAGCTCGGCGCGCTCGGCGCGACGCAGCTTTCCGCCCTGTCGCTCGCCGCGCTATCCGGGTTGAGCGACACGCAGCTGGCCCAGCTTTCGACCGCGCAACTGCGCAGTTTGACCTCGAATCAATGGGGCGCGCTCAGCACGACCACGCTGGCCTCCTTGACCACGGCGCAAGTGGCTGCGCTGTCCGGCATGGCGATTAGCGGGCTGACAGCGGCCCAGATCGGCGCACTCAGCGCGGCGCAAATCGGCGCGCTCGCGCCTGAACAACTGTTGGCGCTCAGCGCCGTGCAGTTCCACGGCTTTGGTGATGCTCAGATCACAGCGCTCAGCACGACGCAGGTCGTCTTGCTAGCGCCAACTCAACTGGCGGCCCTCAGCACGAGCGCGATCGGCGGCTTGACGTCGGCACAGCTCGGGGCGCTCACGACCGTGCAGCTACGCGGGCTGACGAGCAATGCCGTTTCTGCGCTTGATCAAGAGCAAATGGGGGCGTTGTCCGCGGGCCAGCTGGCCGCGCTGACAACCACGCAGTTGAGCGGCCTCAGCAGCGCGGACGCGGGTGAGCTCACCGACGCCGAGCTAGCCGCGCTGTCCTCGACCCAGCTTGGCTCACTGACCGTGCGTGCGTTGGGTGGGTTGTCCGAGGGGCAAATTGCTGCGCTGAGCACGACACAGGTGTCCGGGCTGCGCAGCACGCAGCTCGGCGCTCTGCTCGACACGCAACTGCAAGCGCTGTCGACCGCGCAATTGAACGCGCTCACTCCGCCCGCTTTCGGCGGGCTCAGCGCCGCCGACCTCTCGCTGCTGTCGACCCGGCAGCTGGCTGCCTTGACGAGCACGCTATTCAGCGGGCTCAGCGCTACGCAAATCTCCGGTTTGACGTCCGAGCAGGTGAGCGCGCTCAGTACAAGCCAGGTCAATGCGCTGAAGGCGACGCAGCTAGCCGGGCTCTCGAGCAACGCCGTGGCCGGGCTGACCACGACCCAGATCTCGGGCCTCAGCCCGACGCAGGTCGGCGGGTTGTCGGGCGCGGCGCTCAATGCATTCGGCAAAACTGCGCTCAATTCACTGTCCTCGACGCAGATCGGCGCGTTGACAACCACGCAGCTGCGCTCACTGGACAGCACCGCGATCGGGCAGCTGAGTGCTTTGCAATTGGCGGCGCTGAGCGCGACGCAACTTGGATCTTTGAGCCGCGCTGCACTAGCCGGCCTGAACGAGGACGACGTCAGCGCGCTCTCCAACGCGCAGGTCGGCGGGCTAACGAGCGCGCTCGTGGGCGCCTTCGCCGACACGCAGTTGGCCGCGCTCTCGGCAGGCCAATTCGCAGCGCTCTCGACCAGCGCGATCGCGGGGCTCAATGCAGCGCGCGTGGCGGGGCTGGGTAGCACGCAGCTCGCCGCGCTGAGCTCCGCGCAGCTGGCGGCGCTGTCTGCTGGTGCATTGCGCGGGCTTGTCGCGAGCGAGGTTGCGGCGCTCTCCAGCGGCCAACTTTCCGGCCTGAGCGCGACGCAACTCGGCGCGCTCAGCACGACCGCGGTGGACGGCCTGACGACCGGGCAACTCGCTGCGCTCACCACGACCCAAGTCCGCGGCCTGAGCGCGGCCGGCGTGAGTGAGCTGTCACTGACGCAAATGGGGGCGTTTTCCAGCGCGCAATTTGCAGCGCTGACCACCACGCAGCTCAAAGGCCTGACCCCCACGGACCTGAGCGAACTGGGCGCAACGCAGCTAAACCAGCTCACGGTAACCCAACAAGCCGGGCTCACCGCCACGGCCCTGCAAGGTCTGACACCAGATCAGCTCGCCGGGTTGAACACCACCCAAGTGCGAGCCCTGAGCGCGACTCAGTTCGGCGCGCTCACGAGCAACTCGCTCGCTGCGCTGAGCAACACGCAGCTCGCTGCGCTCAGCACCACGACCCTCGCCGGTCTGAGTTCCACGGGCATTCACGCTCTGTCTGCGACACAACTGGGGGCGCTCGCGCCTACCCAGGTTGCCGCACTGAACGGCGTTACCTTCTCCGCACTCAGCGAGGATCAAGTCGCAACGCTGAGCAACAGCCAACTAGCGGGCGTCACGGTGACTCAGATCCGGCTGCTCACGAGTACGGCGCTCGGCAGCCTCAGCACAGCGCAAATCGCTGGCCTGACCACGACACAGGTAGGCGCGCTGACGGCCCCTGCCGTGAGCGCGCTCTCGAACGAGCAGCTCGCCGCAGTGCAGCCCACACAACTGGCTGCCCTGAGCAGCGCAGCCATAAAAGGCTTGGCGCGTGATCAGTTGGCCAGCTTGACGAATGCCCAACTGGCCGGTCTCAGCAGCACGCTGCTCTCCGCCCTCACTACGGCTGCCCTGGGCGCGCTCGGCCCTGCGCAGATTTCGGCACTGAGCACCGCCCAGGTGCGAGCATTTGCGAACACGCAACTCGCAGCGTTTGCCGATACTCAACTCGCCGCGCTCTCCAGCGCGCAGCTCGGCGCCATGACCTCGACCACGCTCTCCGGGCTCGGCGCGCTCGGTCTTTCCGAGCTCAGCGCGACACAAGCTGCCACGCTGAGCGCTACGCAACTGACCGGGCTGAGCGCAGCGGCGCTGGGCGGCCTGACCGCGGAGCAGGTCGCAGCGTTGAGTACGACGCAGGTACAAGCTTTGAGCGCGGCTCAGCTGCACAGTCTGAGCACGACGGCGGTTGCTGCGCTCAGCACAGCTCAGCTGGCGGCCGTCCCTCCGTCGGCGCTGACGGGGTTGACCTCGGCCGGGGTCGGCGCGCTCAACACGACGCAGCTGGGCGGGCTGACCAGCTCACAAATTGGCGCTCTTTTGCCGGGGCAAATGCAGGGTTTGAGCGCAGACCAACTCGCGTCCTTGAGCTCGACGCAGTTGCGCGGCCTGGCTGCGACGCAGCTAGCCGGCTTGAGCACGAGCGCGATCGACGGCATGACCACCACGCAGGTGGCGGCACTGACCACCACACAGGTGGCTGGGCTGAACACGGCAGCGCTGAACGAGCTCAACCTCACCCAGCTCGCTGCGCTGTCCAGCGCTCAGCTGGGCGCGCTCAGCGCGACGCAACTGCGAGGCTTGACGAGTGAGAGTGTCTCCGAGCTCACTGTGACCGCGCTGGGTGCTCTCTCTTCGAGTCAGCTTGGCGCGCTCAGCGCAGCGGCTGCCCTCGGTTTGAGCCCAGACCAAATTGCGTCGCTCAGCGCGACACAGGCGGCGGGCCTCACCAGCACGGTGATCGGCGCGCTCGCATCGACGCAGCTTTCCGCGCTCACGAGCACGCAGATTTCGGCCCTTAGTACCCGTGCCATCGGCGGACTCAGCGCGAGCGCAGCTGCAGAGCTCAGCACTTCTCAGTTCGCGGCGTTGACCGCCAAGCAGCTAGGTGTGCTCTCGGCGACACAGCTCTGGGGCCTCACTTTGAGCGAAGTCGCGCAGCTCAGCGCTACGCAGATGCAGGGCTTGAGCTCGACACAAGTCGCCGTGCTGACGGCTGGCGGCGCGGACGTCTTGAGCGGCGCTCAGCTCGCCGCACTAACGACCACCCAAGTGAAGGGGCTCGCGGCCAGCGGTCTGAGCGCGCTCGACGCCACCGCGTTCGCCTCGTTGGGCAGCACGCAGCTGGCTGCGCTCAGCGCCACGCAGCTGGGCGGGCTCACCAGCACCAACGTCGCCGCTTTGACGACGACTGAGCTCGCCGCATTCTCGGGCGCACAGCTCGCGGGGCTCAACAGCGGCGCCGTGGCTGGCCTCGGCGCGCAGCAGCTGCAGTCGCTCACTTCCAGCCAAATTGCCGCGCTTTCTCGCGGCGCCGTCGGGGCCCTCAGCACCGAGCAGCTGGCGATGCTGTCCACGACGCAGCTCGCTTCCCTGTCGACGACCGCGATCGGCGGCTTGGCCGGGACGCAGCTTGGGGCCCTGAATGGCACGCAACTCGCGGCTTTGACCAGCACGCAGGTGACGGCCCTGAGCACGACGGCGATCGCTGGTTTGACGGCGACGCAAGTCGAGTCGCTACCCCTCACGGAGCTGCGCGCGTTGTCGGCGATACAGGTCGGCGCTTTAAACCTGTCCGCTGTCGACGCGCTCACGAGCCAAGAGCTTGCAACTTTGAGCTCGACTCAGTTGCGCGGCTTGAGTGGTGCCGGGCTCAGCGAGCTCAGTGCCGCGCAGCTCGGCGCGTTGAGCGCGGCGCAGGCCGGCTCGTTTACGCCTGCTCAGTTGATCGCGTTGACACATACTGACGTCGCCGAGTTTGCCCCGACTCAGCTCGGCGCCTGGACGTCGACGCAGTTCGCCGCGCTCACCCCGGGCGCAGTGGCCGGTCTAACCGCGGCTCAACTCAGCGCGCTCACCACGAATCAACTACGCGGATTTGCTGCGAATTCTATTGCGGCTTTGAGTGACACACAGCTCGCGTCATTGAGTGCGACTCAGTTCGCCTCCCTGACCACGACCACCGTCGCGGGCCTTACCTCCACACAAATCTCCGGGCTCAGCACGACGCAGTTGAACACGCTGACCGGCGCGCAGGTGTCCGCGCTTACCCCTGGCGCCATCGCAGGCCTGTCCAGCGCGGTCTTGACCGCGCTCAGCACGGCGCAGCTTGCGGCCCTTACGTCGTCGCAGCTGGGATCGCTGGACACGGAGCAGCTCGCCGCCCTTGGCGCGACGCAGCTCAACGCGCTGACTTCGACCGCCGTCGCTGGCTTCCGCGACACGCAGGTGGGCGCGCTCTCGCTCACGCAATTGAGCGCGCTCGCAACGAACCAGATCGCGGCCTTGTCGAGGACGGCGATCGGCGGCTTGACGAGCGCCGAGATCGGCGCGCTCGGCGGAACGCAGCTCGCAGCGCTCACAGCCAACCAAATCGGCGGGCTGGGCGAGACTCAAATCCCGGCGCTAATGCCCGCGCAAATCGGGCATTTGAGCAGCACGCAGCTGCGCGGCCTCAGCGCCACGCAGCTGGCTTACCTGAGTGATGTGCAGGTCGGCTCGCTCACGACCACGCAGCTCACCTCGCTCAGTAGCAACGCGATCAGCGGCCTCAGTTCCACGCAGCTCAGCGTGTTGACCACGGCACAAATCGGCGCACTCGATACCACGCAGGTCGGCTCGCTCACGACCACAGCGATCGCGGGCTTGAGCGCCGCCGGCCTAGCCGCACTTTCCCCGACCAAGCTCGCGGCGATGACCGCCACGCAGGTCAGCGCTTTGCCCGGCACACTCGTGAGTAGCCTAGGCACTGCTCAGGTCGCGGCGCTGACGACCGCTGAGATCAGCGGCCTACTCGACACGCAGGTAGCGGCGCTCTCGGTCACCCAACTTGGCGTGCTTTCTCAAAATCAAATCGCAGCCCTGTCTCCGTTTGCCGTATCCGGGCTCACCGCCCAGGAAATGTCGGCGCTTTCGGCCACGCAACTCCGGGCTTTGCCCGCGGCTTCCATCCGCGCGCTCTCGCCGACACAATTCGCGGCCATTGCTGGAGCGCAGCTACCCGGGCTGAGCCCGAGCCAGGTCTCGCAGCTCTCGAGCACGGTTATCGCGGCCTTAGCAGTGACTCAATTTTCTGCGCTGACTTCGGACCAGTTCGCGGCGCTGAGCGCCAGCCAGATCGGATCCTTGACTGAGACGCAGCTCGCCGGATTGCCAACCGGACTCGTGAGTGCGCTCAGCACCACGCAGGTAAGCGGCTTGGTCGATACGCAGCTCGGCGCGCTGTCGGCAACGCAATTGAGCGCACTGTCCGGCAGCCAATTCTCGGCACTATCCAGTGTTGCCTTGAGCGGTCTCAGCACGACCGCGGTAGCAGGGCTAACCGGTTCACAACTCGCCGCCCTCACCGCCTCACAAATCGCCGGCTTGAGCGTGGATCAGATCGGCACCCTGTCGGTCACACAGGTCGGGTCGCTGAGTAGCTTGCAGCTGCGCGGGCTGGCCGACACGCAGGTTTCCGCGCTGAATTCGACACAAATCGGTGCCCTGAGCGCGACGCAGATTAGCGGACTGGGCTCGACTCAGGTGGGCGCGCTGTTGGATACTCAAGTTGCGGCGCTGAACACTACGCAACTTGGCGCCCTACTCACGACTCAAATGGCCGCGCTGAGCACGACCGGCGTGCGCGGTCTAACCGCCGCCGAAATCGCCGCGCTCGGCAGCCGCCAACTGTCGGCGCTGAGCGCGACTCAGTTCGCGGCACTGAGCACGGATCAGGTGTCCTCGCTCAGCACGACACAAGTCGCGGTACTCAGTGCGGGCGAGTTGTCTGGAGTGACTTCGACACAGGCCGCACAGCTTTCGGCCGAGCAAATGGCCGCGCTCAACGCAACGCAACTCGCCGCGCTGTCGACGCGCGCTATTTCGGGCCTGACTACGACGCAAATCTCGTCGTTTACCGTACCGCGATTGAATCAGCTCACTCCCGCGCAAGTGGCGGCGTTGAGCACGACGCAGTTGGCGGTGCTCTCGACGACGCAGGTCAGCGGGCTGACCACCGCCCAGGTTTCTGGCTTGAGCAGCGTGGAAATCAGCGCACTCTCGAGTGAGCAGCTGGGTGCCCTCACGGCTGCGCAGATTGGCTCGCTGAGCACGACGCAAGTCGCTGCTTTGAGCGGCAGCGAAGTGAGCGCGTTGGGGACGACGCAACTGGCCGCGCTGAGCACAACGCAAATGGGCGCGCTCTCCACGAGCGGCGTGCCGGGCCTCACCGTCACCGCGTTCGCCGCGTTGAACACGCGCCAAATCGCGGCACTGGGCGGCAGCCAGCTCGCGGCCCTCACCACGACTCAAGCTTCTGGGCTATCCACGGCGCAACTGAGCGCGCTCTCCGCGAGCGGGATCTCGGGGTTCACCTCTAGCGCGGTGGCGGCACTATCGACCACGCAAGTGAGTGCGCTCAGTTCCACGCAGCTCGCGGCTTTCTCGGCCACGGGCGTCACGGGCCTCAGCGCAGCTCAGATCGACGCGCTCAGCAGCGGGCAATTCGCAGCGTTGACTCCGGCCGAGCTCAACGCGCTCACGACCGCGCAAATTCAAGGCTTGCCGACGACGCGAATCGCGCAGTTTTCCAACACCCAGCTCGCCGGACTCAGCGCTACCAGCGTTGGGACGCTCACCGCGCCGCAGCTCAACGCACTTTCCACGACGCGGCTCGCCGCGCTCAGCCGCGCTCAGGTCGCGGGGCTCGATTCGACGCAGGTTGCGGTGCTCAGCATCGGGCAACTCAACGCGCTCACTACGACGCAGGTCTCGGCTTTGTCCTCGGCTGGGATGACCGGGCTCACGCTGACGGAATTTGCCGCGCTCAACGCGGACCAACTCGGCGCCCTGACGAGCGCACAACTCGGCTCACTCAGCGCGACGCAAGCTGCAGCGCTCAGCACGACCTTGCTTGCCGCACTGGGCACGAGCCAGATCGCGGGGTTCAGCTCCACCGAAGTCGGCGCGCTGGACCTGACGCAACTGGCGGCGCTCTCGACGGGCCAAATTGCCGCCCTTTCGGGGGCTGCGATCGCGGGTTTGAGCGGCACTCAGGCCGATGCCTTGTCAGGCCAGCAGCTGGCAGCGCTCACCACTGGGCAGCTCGCGGCGCTCTCGACCACGACGTTATCCGGCCTGACTTCGACACTGTTGGCGGCGCTGACGACCACGCAGCTCAGCAGCTTGTCGGCAACAGGCATCGGCGCTCTGAGCACGAACGCCGTGTCGAGCTTGAACGCGACGCAGCTCGGGGTGTTGACCGCAACCGAGCTCAGCGGCCTAACGTCGTCGCAAGTGGCGGCGCTGTCTACCACGCAACTTTCACAGCTCACGCCGACGCAAGTCGCTGCCATTTCCCCGGGGGGCATCACCGGCATCGCCGCAAGCCAAGCCGCGGCGCTCAGCTCGACGCAGCTCGGCGCGCTGTCTCTCACGCAAGTCGGCGCGCTTTCGGGCGCCGCCATCTCCGGTCTGACGAGCACGGAGTTCGCGGCGTTGACGACGGCGCAGTTCCAAAGCTTGTCCGCGACGGGCATCACGGGCTTGTCCGCGGCGCAGATTTCGAACCTAAATACTGCGCAGATTCAACTCTTGACCGGCGTCGAGTTGAGCGGCCTCACTTCAACCCAGGTCGCGGCGATGACGCCGAGTCAGGTCGCGGCCATGAGCCCCGAGCAGATCGGTGCTTTCTCGGCGAGCGGGATCGTCGGGCTCAGCTCGGCCCAGGTAGCGGAGCTGACCTCGACGCAGTTCGGCGGCCTGACGTCGTACGAGATGGCGGCGCTGACCAATACGCAGATTGGCTACCTGTCGACCACGCAGATCGCGGCATTGACGCCAGAACAGCTATTCGGCTTACAGCGTCTACAAATCCGCGCGTTGAGCCTGACGCAGTTGGCTGCCCTTTCGACCACGCAAGTTTCGAACATGAGCCCGACTCAGATCTCGAGTCTGACTGCGAGCGAGATGCAGGCTCTATCGAGCGCGCAGCTCTCGGCTCTCACTCCCGAACAGGTCGGCTCGTTGACCGCCATGCAGTTCGGCACGTTCACTGCAGGTCAAATCGCCGCCCTGGCGCCCACTCAACTGACGGAACTTTCGACAACCACCATCTCTTTCCTCACGACCACGACGATCGGTATGCTGACCACGACCGACATTGAGGCGCTGAGCGGCACGCAACTGGGCGCGCTGACGGACGCGCAGCTGCAAGCAATGACAGAGGAGCAGATCCAAGCGTTGCTTGACGCGCTGGTTTGAGCTCTAAAATGGCACTGTTTTGCCGGAGCGCGCCGTCATGTCACCAGATCCCTCACCCGCTGCAATGAACCGGCCGACAGCACAGGAGCTGAGCGTTCCTGACCTGATTCGCGCGATCGAACTGCTGAAGCAAGGCGGGCAAGTGCAGGCCGTGAGCGCGCTGTACTCGGCCTGGGTCGAGCATAATCAGACGCACCCGCTCCTGTACGCGGTGCTGTTCAATTACGCGGTGGCGCTGAGCGACGTTGAACAGCTGGAGGAGGCGCGCTCCTGCTTGGAGCGTGCGATCGCGCTGAATGCGGACTTCATTCCGGCATACATCAATCTTGGCCGAATTTACGAACGGCTCGGGAACGTCGGGCACGCGCTCAGCCAATGGTCGGCCGCGCTTGCGCGCATGAGTGCTGTCACCGGGAGCACCATCACCCATAAAACGACGACGCTCAACCAAAGTGCGCGCGCGCTCGAGAGCGCGGACCAAGATGAAGCGGCCGAGCAGATGCTGCGGCACAGCTTAGAGCTGGATGCGACGCAGCCGGAAGCGGTGCAACACCTGATCGCCTTGCGCCAACGACAGTGCGAATGGCCTGCGTTGCTCAGCTCAGAACGAGTGGACCTGCGCACGTTGATCGAGGGTCTTTCCCCGCTTTCCATCGCGGCGCTGACGGATGATCCGCTGCTGCAGCTCGCGCTTGCGCATCACTACAACCGAGAGGACGTCGGCGATCCCCCGCTCGTGCCCGAGCCACGCGCGCCGGTGACGCAGAGTTCGCGCTTACGTATCGGCTATTTATCGTCCGACTTGCGCGAGCATGCGGTTGGGTACCTGATGACCGAGGTGTTCGCGCTCCATTCGCGCGAACGCGTCGAGACGTTCGCCTATTACTGTGGGCCCGAGGCCAAGGATCCGCTTCATCAGCATTTCAAGTCGACCACGGATCATTTCACGTCCATCAGCAATCTGGATGACGCCGCCGCCGCCCGCCAAATGGCCCAGGATGGCGTGCAGATCTTGGTGGACTTGAACGGCTACACGCGTGAGGCGCGGCTCAAATTGGTTGCGCTGCGCCCCGCACCCGTGATCGTGAACTGGCTCGGGTTTCCCGGCAGCATGGCGAGCCCCTACCACCACTACCTGATCGCGGATGAATTCATCATTCCGCCGGCTTACGAGCAATTTTACTCGGAAAAAGTGCTGCGTTTGCCGTGTTACCAACCGAGCTTGCGGGCGCGCACTCTGGCGGCGCACGCGCCCACCCGCAAAGACGTGGGCTTGCCCGAAGACGCGACGGTGTTCTGCTGTTTCAATGGGGTCCACAAGATCCACCCGTTTACGTTCGATCGTTGGCTCGCGATCTTGGCGCGCGTTCCGGGCAGCGTGCTGTGGCTGCTCGGCAGCAACGAAGCGACCAACGAGCGATTGCGGAATTACGCAGCGGAGCGCGGCATCGCGAAGGAACGCATCGTGTACGCGCAGAAGCTCGCGAACGCTTTCCACCTCGCGCGTTACGCGCTGGCAGATCTGTTCTTGGATACAACGCCATATGGCGCGCACACGACGGCGTCGGATGCATTGTGGACGGGGCTGCCCGTGCTCAGCTACGCCGGGCGCTCCTTTGCTTCGCGCGTGTGCGGCAGCTTGGTGCGCGCCGCCGGGGTCCCAGAGCTTGTGTGCGAAAGTGCCGAAAATTACGTCGAAACCGCCGTTCGTTATGGCAATGACCGGGCGCTGCTGGAGCCACTGCGCGCGCGTTTGCAAGCAAGCCGCGACACCTGCACGTTGTTCGACATGCCTTCCCTAGTGCGCCACCTGGAGGCGCTGTACGCGGAGATGTGGGCGGCACAGCAAAGCGGAAAACTACCGCAACCGCGGCTTGATAACTTGGACGTGTATCTCGAGGTGAGCACCAAGCAGGCGCCCGATGCGCTCGAGCTGCAGGCGCTCTCGGACACCGAGTACCTTGAGCTTTGGAGCAAGAGGTTGGAACAGCGGCATGCGCACCGGCCCGTTGCAGCTGACTCGCGCCTCGTCTCGGAAGGCGTGCGGGCGCGCTGGGCGGCGCGCCGCTGAAGGAAGCCGCTCTCAGGCGGTGACGAGGTGGTGGCTAACCGACAGCGCAGGCGTGCTACGCAGCGTTTGGTAAACCACGCAGTAACGCTCGGTGAGTTGGATTAGCTTCGCTAGCAGCTCAGCGCTGGCGTCCGAATCGAGCTCAAAACGCAGGCGAATGCTCTTGAAACCGACGGGCGCGTCCTTGGCAACGCCGAGCGTGCCGCGGAAATCCAAATCGCCCTCGGCGCTCACTTGAGCGGAGCGAAGCGTGATGCCCAACGCCGTCGCCACCGCGGCTAGGGTGACGCCCGCGCACGCGACCAGCGCGTCGAGCAGCATGTTCCCGGAACACGCGCTGAGGCCCGTTCCGCCGGTTGCGGGGTGCAGACCCGCTTCTACGATCGCCCGACCAGTCTCAACCCGGCAGGTGATGGCGTCCTCACCGACGAGGCCGCGCGAGGTGAGGGTCACGACACCCGCACCGGCGTCCTTTCGGTAGCGATCTTTGATCGGGGTTTGGAGAGCGCGGAGCTCGTCTGCGTTCATGGCTGGACTCTGGGACTCGCGGCCGGCGCTGGGTCGTTGATGTGGCCGAGTATGAGAATTGCGCCTGTTGGGGCATCCAGCACGGCGAGTAAGTAGGGCCGATTGACGATCATGGGAATGGGCACGCGTGCGGGACCGCTCGGAATCAGGGCCATGGCGGTGCGCATGACCACGGCGGTTGCCGCGGCGGCCTCGAGCCCCGTTTCTTGCACGTCAATCATGGCCTTTTGCAGCACGTCTGAGACGAACAAGCGCGGCGTGCCAGCCGCCGGCGCGCCCATGCCTTCGAAGTGAGCTTGCTCGTCGTCGAATGCCTGCTTCATGCCCAAAGCTTGCAACGCCGATCTCAGTGAGAAGCTTGGGCTAGTAAACGCGCTCTTCGGTAGAGACAGCGCGAGCAGTGCGTTCTTCTTCGGCAACCGAAGCGCGGCAGCGCCCGAGCGCAACGAGCGCTCATAGGCATCGAGTGAGGTACCGGCATGCGGCAACGCGATGACCAAGTACAGCTCGTTCCCGTACATCGGTAGAGCGGCCACTTGCGCGGCCCCGTCATCGAGGTACGGGAGCGACGCTTGGCTGTTCATGAACGGCGTAGTGAGCTGCGTTCTGTCGACGCGGGTGAACACGGCGGGCACGGTTGCAGCCGGGCGAAACGGTGTTTGCCAAGGCAATTTGAGGTGCAGCGCGTTGACCAAGACCAGACGTGTCTCACCGCCAACAGCACCTGCCGGCAGCAAATCATTGATCTTGTCGGCCGTTTTTTTACTGACCCAAGCGTTGATGGCTTGGCGAGCGGGCTCGGCTTGATGGATGAAGTCGCGCCGGTACAGCGGCGCGCCATAGTCGGCCGCGAGTATGCGCAGGAATGCTGGCTGCCACGGGTAAGTGGCCTCGCCCCACAGTGAGTTGACCACGTCGAGCTGGTAATCCTTGGCGACGGGCGGCCGCGCGCTGCCGAAGGAGCTGTGTGCGGCCAACGCGAGTGCGCTTGCCCCGCGCCGCTCGAGCGCTTGGCTGAGCGCGTTTTGACCGTCGAAAATGGTTTGCGCGGGCGCGCTGCCGAAGGAGAGCGCGCGGGCCATTTCGGCGCGGGTTTGGCCCGTTGCGCCCGCGTAGGCCATGGTCAGTGCGAGCTCTGCGCTCAGCGGCGAGGTCAGCAGATTGGATTTCGCGTTACCGGCGCGCAGCAGCGCGAACAGCGCCAGTGCGAACCGGTTGTTGGCCGTCACCGCGGCAGCCAGTGCTGCCGGCGAGATGTCCGCTTCGGGGTGGCGCGGGGCGACCGGTGCCTCGGCGGTGGGCTCCTCTGCGACCGCTGCGTTCGGTGGACCGGCGTCCGGACCCAGAGGAAGGTCGAGGCGCGTTGGGGGCGGCGCGTTTTTTACTGGCAGCAGGCCTGGTACGCCGGCGTCAGGCGGGGATGCCACGACGTCGGGGCGTTCGCCGTGACAGGCCGCGCAGGCTCCCGCGATGAGAACAGCGGCGACCAAGCTCTGGCGGTTACTCCGGTTCATCAGCACCTTGCCAGGCCCTACAGGGAGCCTTCCTCCCAGCCCGTAGCCGGTTCTGAGCTGGCGCCGCCCACTTGCGGCGGTCGTTCCAGCGCCATGCCCTGCAAGATCTTGGCGGTCAGCTGATCGATGGTTTGCCCACCGAGTAAATCAGCGACTGAGAGGCGCACTTTCACCGCGCCTTGCACGCGATTCCTGAGCTCCATGGCCATCAGCGAGTCGAGCCCGAGCTCCAGCACCGGTTGGTCAGTGCGAAATTGCGTGGCGCGGTCCACCGCCAACACACGCACCAATTGCTCGCATAAGAAGGCGGAAATCAGCGCCGCGCGCTCCGCCGGTTCAGCCGCTAAGATACGCGGCGCGAGATCCACGGGTGCCGCCTCGCGGACGCGCAGCGCGGTCTTCTCCGTTTCGAGCAGGCGCTGGAAGAACGGGCCCGCGGCGCGCGGCAAGCGCGCGCGATCCAGGGGCAGAATGGCGATCTGCGGCGTCTGCGCGCCGCGCAGGGCGTCATTGAGCATGCGCACACCGTCGCGCGGCGCGATCATGCGCAGGCCCTGTTCTGCCCAACGGCGGCGATGCGCTTCGCTGACACTGGCCGCCATACCGACCTCCGCCCAGCTCCCCCAATTGATGCTGAGCCCGTGCCGGCCTTCGGCTTGTCGCACGTAGGCGAGCCCGTCCATGAACGAGTTGGCGGCGGCGTAATTGCCTTGGCCGGGCGACCCGAGCAGGGCCGCACCGGACGAGAACATCACGAAAAAATCCAACTGGCAGGCATGCGTGAGGGCGTGTAAATGCCACGTGCCCGCCACTTTGGGCGCCATCACACGCTCGAAACGCGACCAATCCTGCTCAACCAACATGCCGTCGTCCACGCTGCCGGCGGCGTGCAGCACGCCACGCAGAGGCGGGAGCGTGCTGCGGATCTGCTGCATCAACGAGGCGACGTCTGCCTCCACGCTCACGTCACCCTGCACGACGGTGATCGTTGCTCCGAACCCGGTGAGCGCGTCGATTGCCCGTTCTGCTTCGGGCGTGGGCGCGCGGCGACCGAGCAGGACCACGTGACGGGCGCCGCGCTCGACCAGGCCGCGTGCGCACGCAAGGCCAAGCCCGCCCAAGCCGCCGCTGATCAGGTACGTGGCATTCGCGCGCACTTCGGGCGCCACGCGTTGCGTGAGCACGATCTTACCGGTGTGACGGCCCTGACCCATGAAGCGGAACGCTTCCTGCGCCTTTTCGATGGGATAGAGCGTCTGCGGAAGCGGCTGGAGCGCACCACTCTCGAAATCGTTCATCAAGCGCTGCAGCATGTCTCGCATCAACGTGGGTTCAGCTTGGGTCACCTCACCCAAGTACAGCGGATAGTACTCGAGGCCCGGATACGCTTTGGCGACCGCGGCGGCATCCCAGATCCCGGTCTTGCCGATTTCAACGAAACGCCCGCCGGCGCGCAGCAGGCCGAGGCTCGCCGGGATGAAGTCCCCAGCCAGCGAATTGAGCACGATGTCCAATCCTTCACCGTCCGTCGCCTCCCGGAAGTCCTCGACGAAGGCGAGCGATCGGGAATCGGACAGGTGATGTGCGCCTAAAGCGAGCGCCAACGCGCGCTTCGCCGGACTGCCGGCGGTGGCGAAGATCGTGGCTCCTGCGCGGCGAGCGAGTTGCATTGCAGCCATGCCCACGCCGCCAGTTGCCGCGTGCACCAGCACCCGATCCCCGGGCTTCATGCGCGATTGGTTGAACAGAGCGTATTGGGCAGTGAGGAAGGTGACCGGGATCGTCGCGGCCTCGGAAAAGCTGATATTTTGCGGCTTTTTTACGGTAAGCACCGCGGGTGCGAGCACGAAGGTGGCAAAGCTTTGGTCGGTCATCGAGACGACTTCGTCGCCCACCGCAAGCTCATGCACGCCCTCACCCAGCGCGGAAATGACGCCCGCGCACTCGTTGCCGAGGGGACCCGGGTCGCCCGGGTACATGCCGAGCGCGTTCAACACGTCGCGAAAGTTGAGGCCGGTCGCGAGCACGCGGATTTCTACTTGGCCAGGGCTGGGAGTGGGGCGCGGCACGGCCCGCCAGCGCAGGTTCTCAAGCACACCACGTTCGTCGATTTCGAGACGCTGCGGCGTCACCTCCGTAGACGGCGCGAGCGTGCCAGTTACGAGGCGCGCGACGTAGCGCTGTCCGGCGCGCAACGCGACGCGATCTTCAGCGTCTTTGGCGAGCAGGGCGCTCGCGAGCTGCGCGGCTTCCCCTTCGCTTGCTGTGGGCTCGAGATCGACCCGCACGGTACGCAGCGCCGGATATTCATTGGCAATCACGCCCGCCAGGCCCCAAACGGGGGACTCGGCCAAATTGGGGTTCGAGCCAGCGACGGCCTGGGAACCGCGGGTGACGAACCAGAGCGGCGCGCTCAGCTCGGTCAACCGGGGCAAGGCCGTGAGTACGCTTTGAATGGCCACCTGATGCTGCGCGCACCATGCCGGCAGGCCGCTTGCGTCGGGTACCGAGGCAGGCGGCAAACGAACGATGCCGGTCCAGCCAGACCCGCTGCTTATTGCTGACCCCCGATCAAGGAAGTGAGCCACCGTCACCGCGGCTCCGCGTCGCTCCAGCTCCGAAGTAAGCGCGTCGGCAAGCGGGGTCTGCTCGCCCAGCAGTAGCCAGCGCTCCCCGGCCGCTGTGGCGGGCGGCACGGCCTCAGCCTTTTGCCACTCGACCTCCAGCAGCCAATCGGGCTGGGTAGGCGCTTGCTGGAGCCGCAAAATCGCGTCTTCGCTCACGCGTTGCAGCTCCAGGCCGCGCAACTCGGCAACGATGGCGCCTTCGGCGAACAGCACGATATCCGCGCGAATGAAGGGCACGCCGGGTGTTAGCGGCTCCAGAACGGCATGACAGAGCGCATCAGTCACGCCGGAGCGGAAGACTCGAAAACGGTCGATGCCGACGGGTACGCAAACGTCGTTCGGCCGCGTCGGATCCCAGGGGACACCCGCGCCCACCAGCTGCAAGCAGGCGTCCAGCAGCGCGGGGTGAAGCTGCAAGTCGTCAGCGACCACGCCTTCGGGCAGGCACACGCGGCCGAGCAGCTCACTGCCCACTCCGGCCAGCTGTTTGATGCCGCGGAATGTGGGACCGTAGTTGGCGCCACGCTGAAGCAAACGCTCGTAGTAGCCGGCTACGTCGTGTGAAACGACGTCGCCTGACAAATACGTGCCGGGTAACGCTGGAGGCGCTGCCTGGGTGCGGGATGCGTTGGCGGAGGCATGCAAGCGCCATTTAGGATCGGCTTCTGGCCGCGCTGGGTCATTTTCGGCGCTGTACACCTCGATGCCGAAGCTGCCCTCAGCAGTCGGTGAGAGCACCACTTGCATGGTCACGGTGCCTGCGGCCGGCACCGGCAGCCCCTCGCGTACCACGATCGCTTCCAGCGCCACGTTCGAGTCGCCGAGCGCATCGCGGGCTGCGGCCAACGCGGCCTCCAGGAACGCAGTCACCGGGAACAACGCGACCCCGTAGATGCGGTGGTCGGAAAGCCACGGCAGCGCCGCCAGCGACAAGGTGCACTGATAAATGGGCAGCGGGGTCGACAAGCGAGTGCCCAAGAGCGGATGCCCGGCGTTGCGCCCCTTCGGCGCGCCCGACAGCGCGCGCGGCGTCAGCTCGTGCCAATAGCGCTCGCGCTGGAAGGAATACCTCGGCAGCACGGCGCGTTTGGCACCCGCGCCGGCGAGGGCGCGCCACGCAATCGGTTGCCCCAGCACGTGCAGCTCAGCGAGCGTTTGTAACATCGATTCGGTATCGATCACTGCTTTGCGCAACGACGGCAGCCAAGTGGCGGCGCTGGCGGCGGGACAACGCTTGGCCATGCCGAGCAGCGTGGGAGAAGGACCGATCTCGATGAAGATGTGAATTTTTTCGGCGTGCAACGTGGCAATGCCATCCGCGAAGCGCACGGCCTCCCGCACGTGACGCCGAAAATAGGCGGCGTTTGCCAGATCATTCCCCGCCATGCGACCGGTCACGTTGGAGACCAGCCCGATGCGCGGCGGCGAGATGGTGATGCGCGACGCGAGAAGCTCGAATTCATCGAGCATGGGATCCATCAGCGGCGAGTGAAAAGCGTGTGACACGTTCAAGCGCTGCGTCTCCACGCCCTCGGCATTCAGGCGCGCCACGACTGCCTCGACTACTGCGGTGCGGCCGGAGATCACGGTGCTCTCCGGTCCGTTGACGGCGCCGATCGACACTTCATGTTCCAAGCCGCGCAATGCTTCGGCGACTCGCGCCTCACCCGCGAACACGACAGCCATCGTGCCGTCGCGCGGCAAGCGGCTCATCAAGCGCCCGCGATGCGCGATGAGACGCAAGCCATCTTCCAAGGAGAACATTCCCGCGATGCACGCCGCGACGTACTCCCCCACGCTGTGCCCAAGCACCACGGTGGGCTCGACGCCCCACGAGCGCCAAAGTTGCACGAGCGCGTACTCGATCGCGAACAGCGCGGGTTGGGTGTACGCGGTGTCGTCGAGCAGCGCGCTCGAGGCTTCGTCGTTCATCACGACCGCGAGCAGCGGCCGCTCCAGCAGCGGATCGACGATGGCCGCGCACGCGTCCAGCGCGCTGCGGAAGGCCGGTTGAGACGCATACAGCTCGCGCGCCATGCCAAAGAACTGAGCGCCTTGGCCCGTGAATAGGAACGCGATTTCCGGCGGCGCGGAGGCGGCCCGGCCACGGGCGACACCCGGCAGCAGGCGGTCGCTCGCGAACGCGTCCAGCTTTTCGACGGCCTGCGCGGCATGTTGCGCGACGACGGAAAGCCGCTCCGGGAGGTGCGAGCGGCCGTACCCAGCCGTAAAACAAGCGTCTTGCCAGGCCGCGGCGTCTGCGTCCGTGAGCTGGGCGCGAAAGCGCGCGGCCTGCTCCCGCAGCGCGGCGTCGGTTTGGCCGGAGAGCACGAGCAGGCGACTGTGCGCCTCCGCGCGCGCCGCATCGACGCTGGGCGGGGCTTCTTCCAGCACGACGTGCGCGTTCGTGCCGCTGAAGCCGAATGAGCTCACCCCAGCCCGACGCGGGCCCCCGTTTGCCTGCCGCCACGGCGTGGGCTCAAGCGGGACCCGAACCGGCAAGGTGTCCCAAGCGATCAGCGGGTTCGGATTGTTCAGGTGCAGGTGCTTCGGGACCGTGCGCTGTTGAAGCGCGAGCACCACTTTGATGATGCTGGCGGCGCCCGCCGCGGCTTCCAAATGGCCAAGGTTCGTTTTGACGGAAGCAACGAGCAACGGCGCGCTGGCCGGCCTCTCGCCGAAGACGCGGCCGAGAGCATTCATCTCGATCGGATCGCCCAGCGAAGTGCCTGTGCCGTGGGCCTCGATGACGCTGATGTCTGCAGGGCTGAGCCCCGCGTTGGCGAGCGCGTCGCGAATGACGGCCTCTTGGGCGGCGCCGTTGGGTGCCGTGAGGCCGCTGCTCCGGCCGTCCTGATTCACGGCGGATCCGCGAATCACGGCCAAAATGCGGTCTCCGTCCCGTTGTGCGTCCGAGAGCCGCTTGAGCACGATGATGCCGCTGCCCTCGGCTCGCACGTAGCCGTCGGCGCTGGCGTCGAACGTCTTGCAGCGCCCATCGAACGACATCATGCGTGCGCGCGAAGTCAGGATTGCGCCGGTTGCGGTCAGCGTCAGGTTCACGCCGCCGGCGAGCGCCAAGCTCGTCTCCCCGTTGCGCAAGCTCTGCACGGCCAAATGCACGGCCACGAGTGACGACGAACACGCCGTATCGACCGCCATGTTCGGCCCGTGCACGCCCAGGAAGTACGACAAGCGCCCCGCAGCAATGCTGTGCGCGCCGCCCGCAGCGGTATACGCATCGCCGCGATCCGCGCCAGCGACGTCCACGAGCTCGTTGCCATAGTCGGTGCTGGAAATACCCACGAACACTGCCGCGCGGCTGCCCGCAAGAGAGGCCGGCGCGATGCCGGCGTGCTCCAATGCCTCCCAGGCCACCTCCAGCAGGAGCCGATGCTGAGGGTCCATGCTCACGGCTTCACGCGGAGAAATGCCGAAGAATTGCGCATCGAACCCAGCTACCTGGTCGATGAAGCCGCCCCAGCGCGTGTAACTCTTGCCCTCGGCATCCGGATCCGGGTCGAACACGGCGTCAGCGTCCCAGCGCTGCTTGGGCACCTCGGTGACCGCATCGACGCCGTTGGCCAGTAGCTCCCAATACGCTTCAGGCGTGCTGACCCCGCCGGGCAGCCGACAGCCGACGCCAACCACTGCAATGGGTTCGCTGCGCGAGCGCTCCGTCGCAGCCAGCTTGGCTTCGAGTTGCTCGATCGCGACAAGCGACCTCTTCAGGAGAGCGCGATAGTCAGGTTCTGTCACTTAGGTTCCTCGGAGAACAACCGGTCGAGCCGATCGGCCAACCGCGACGCGAGCTCAGCGCTCGATAACTCATCGTGTACCGATTCTTCCGGCTGGCCCAACGGCGGGGCAGCAGAAATGGCAGATGAAACAGGGCTCATGACGTCAGCGAGCGCGTCAGAGGCCAGAAATTCCGCCAAAGCGGCCACCGACGGGTGGTCGAAGGTGATCGTCGCGGGCATTGCGCGCCCCACCGCCTTCGCCAGCAAGTTGCGCAATTCGACCGCCATTAGCGAGTCCAGGCCCAGTTGGCGCAGCGGCTCATGCACGTCGAAGTTCTTGGGATGCTGCACGCCGAGCACCTTCACGGTCAACGTGCGCACCTGCTCTTGCAAAGCCGCCAAACGACGATTTGCGGCGACACTGCGCAGCCGCTCGCGCAGCGAGACTTCAGGAGCCGCGGGCTGCGCAGACGCGATTGGGGGAGCGGCGCGTGCATTGGGCGCCAACTCGCGAAACAGAGGCGCGGTGCGCCACGCCGCGGGCGCGTGAGCGAGCTCTGACCAATCCGCCGCGATGGCCACCACTTGTGCGCTGCCCAGGCGCGGACGAGTGGGATCGGAGGCCAGCGCGGCCGCGAACGCGCGCAAGCCGTCCCTGGGTGCGATTTGCGTGACGAAACTGGGGCCGTTTACTCGGCGGTCCGCCGCAGCGCCAACTTCTGCCCACGGCCCCCAATTGATGCTCACGGTGGGCAGGCCGCGCGCTTGGCGATACCACGCCAGCGCGTCTTCAAAGGCGTTGGCGGCCGCGTGGTTTGCCTGCCCGGCAGAGCCAGCGATGGCTGCACCGGAGGAGAACAGCGCGAAAAAATCCAACGCACCGGCGAGCCGATGCAAGTGCCACGTGCCGAGCACCTTGGGCGCCATGACGGTCGCGAAGCGCGGCCAGCTCAACGCGGCGAGCGCGCCGTCATCCAACACGCCTGCCGCGTGCACGATGCCGCGGAGCGGCGGCAAGGTTCGGCTGATCTCGTCCAGCACGCGACGCACGTCCATTTCTCGCGACACGTCACCCGTGATCGCAAGCACGCGCGCGCCCTGAGCGCGCAGCTGACGAAGCGTCGCCTCACCGCCTTCATCCGGAGCACGGCGACTCATGAGCACGACCGACATCGCTCCCTGCTCGACGAGCCAGCGGGCGACGAGCAAGCCCAGCCCGCGCAGCCCGCCTGTAATCAGGTAGCTGCAGTCCGGCCTGATTGATGCTGGTTTGGTGGCTGAGGGTGCAGCTCGCTGCGCGAGCCGGCGAAGCAGCCGGCGTTCGCCGCGCAACGCGATCTGGTCCTCACAGCCCGGGGCGCGCAGCTCCTTTACGAGGGCGCCCAGTGAGGCTCGAGCGCTCAGGCCGGGATCCAAATCCACGCGCCGGCAGGAAAGCCCGGGGTGCTCTAGCGCCACGACATGGCTGAGCCCCCAAAGCGAGGCCTGAGCCGGGTTGCTCGCTTCTCCCTCTTGAGTGGATTGCGCGCCGCGCGTCACGAACCAGAGCGCGGGCGGTGCGCCGACAAGCCGATCGGCTGCCAGGGCGTGCACGCTGCCCAGCGCCTGTTTCACGAGCTGCTCTTGGCCTGCCCACAGCTCTGCCGCCGAGGTCGCATCCGTGAGTGCGGCATCCAGCGCAGCCAGGTGGATCACTCCCGACACATGCGCGCCGGAGCGCGCCGCATCAGCGAGCGCGCCGCGCAGCGCCCCTTCACCGGCAGCAAGGGGCAAAACGTCATCGCCGGAGGCCCGCAGCGCTTCAGTGAGCGCTTCGGCCGCGCCGCCCGAATCCGGCACGATTAACCAGCGAGCGACCGGGGAAGCTAGCTCCGAACCCGGAGCTTGAGCCACGAAGATGGCTTGCTGCGTCAGCACCGGGCCGGCATTTGCATCGACGATCACGGCAGAGGAGCTGAACCCCGCCTCGCCCAGCGCCTGGCACCACGCCTCGCGGGGGATCAGCGCGTACTGCCGCCGGGTGACGTCCGTAAATGCCCACCAGCCTTCGAGCAAGCCGACGGTCAGATCACCGAAGCGCTGCGGAGTCGTACCTTCGAGCAGAACGAGCTGCCCGCCGGGCGCCACCAGCGAGCGGGCTTGCGCCAAGCTGTGCGCGATATCCGGGGTGGCGTGCAGCACGTTCGCGCCGATGATCACGTCGAAGGAGGCCGGCTGAAAACCCTGTGCCTCGAGCTCCGCGGCGATATCGAGCACAGCAAAACGCATGCAGCTGCGCTCAACGAACTTCTCGCGCGCTCGGTTCAAGAACAAGGGCGACAAATCGGTGAACGTGTACTCGACGTCTTGGTCACGCAATAACGGCAGCACGAACGCGGTGGTGCTGCCCGTGCCGCCGCCAATCTCGAGAATGCGCAGCGGTCCGGCCTCGGCACGCGCCCGGCTCAGGACCGAAATGATCTCGGAGATCAGGCGATTGTACGTGCGCGCTGGCGGCGAGGTCCGATACAGGCGCTCCATGTCGGCCAGCGAACCTTCGGGGAACAGCAGCGGCAGCGGATCGGTTCGCCCGCGCAGGACGGATGCAAGCTCGCGCGCGCAGCGGCTCGTAATGGTGAGC
The DNA here is from genome assembly GCA_040005755.1 of Pseudomonadota bacterium. Classification (GTDB taxonomy): domain Bacteria; phylum Myxococcota_A; class Polyangia; order Polyangiales; family Polyangiaceae; genus PMG-095. Next base: position 4,537 of record JBDTYJ010000001.1, on the reverse strand, counting down.
TCGGCGGCGCCGTCCGGGTGCTGCTCGTGCAAATGCTGCGCTTCCTCGTCTGGATCGCCGCCTTGGAGCGGGCGCAGCACGCGGAAACCTCCCGCTTCGGCGCTGAGAAAGCCGTCCTCCACCAGAATTTGCAGCAAACGCGCGAACAGCCGGCGATGCCGCGCGAGCACGCCCAGGCGGGCTGCCAGCGCTTCCGCCTCGAACTGCGCGCCCGGCTGCAGATCCGCGCCCAGTGCTTGCAGCGCGTTCAGAATGTAGAGCGTGCTCAGGCGATCGAGCGCGACGCTGAATGCCTCGTACGCGCGGAGCCCGTTGTCCTCCGCGATCGGGGCGATGCGCGGTGAAATAACAGCCCGCACGAGCGCGGGACTCGGCAGCGCCGCGCCGGGCGCCGGCCCGTCCCGCCAGACGATCTCGTGTCGCATCTCGATAGCGGCGTCAGGCGCTGCCGGCGTTTCAACCCGCGCTTCGGCTTCCGCAAGCGCGACCGGCACGTCCACCCAAAAGCGCTGGCGCTGAAAGGGGTAGCTGGGCAGCACCACTTTGCGGCGCGCGTATCCCGCATCGAAGCCCGCCCAGTCCACCGCCCCACCGCGGACGTACAGCTTGGCCAAACTCTCTAGAATTTGGCTCCATTCATCGGCGCCACGACGTAACGACGGGAGCCAGGTCAACGCGTCATCCGTCAACGACTGGCGCGCCATCGCGATCAACGTTGGGTGCGGTCCAACTTCCAGGAACGTATCGCACCCGAGCTCGGCGAGGCTGCGCATCGAGCGTGCGAATTGCACCGCGGAGCGCGCGTGCTCGCGCCAGTACGAAGCGTCGAAGCCGCGGCTGGTCATGCGCCGACCGGTCACGTTCGAGATCACGTCGAGCTTCGCCGGATGATGCGTGATGCTTTCGGCGTAGCGCGTGAATTCGGCCAACATTGGCTCAATGAGCGGCGAGTGAAACGCATGCGACACCGTGAGTGGAGTCGCATTGATGCCGCTTTGGGCGGCGCGCTCGATGATAGCGGCGACTGCAGAATCACGACCGGAGATCACGACTGCCTGCGGCCCGTTCACGGCCGCGATCGCGACTTCGGCTTGCCAGGGAGCGATTAAGGACGCGACCTGCGCTTCGTCGGCGACCAGCGAGGCCATCGCACCGTTGCTCGGCAATGCACCCATGAGCCGGCCGCGCTCGACCACGAGCTTGAGTGCGTCTTCCAAGGTGAGCACCCCGGCCACGCAAGCAGCGACGAACTCCCCCACGCTATGGCCGAGCACCGCAATCGGCTGCACGCCCCAACTTTGCCAAAGCTGCGCGAGTGCGTATTCCACCGAAAATAGCGCGGGTTGGGTGTACGCCGTCTCGTGAATGGGCGAGCGCGTCGGGTCAGCCGGGTGCAGCACCGACAAAAGGGGCTGCGCCAAGCGGCCATCCAACAGCGCAGCACATTCATCCAACGCTTCGCGGAAGCGCGGTTGAGTTTCATAGAGCGAGCGCGCCATGCCGGCGTATTGCGCGCCTTGACCGGTGAACAAGAACGCGATCTGCGGTGGGCGCGGCGGCACGACCCCGTTGAAAGCGGTCGCGCTCGGGGCCGCCGAAGCGAGCTCGGCGAGCCGCGCGACTGCTTCTTCCTTGCTCGCCGCGTGAAGCGCGCTGCGGTGGGTGAGTGCGGCGCGGCCGGCATTGGCGGTGAAGGCGATATCCGCCAGCGACTCGACTGTGGTCGTGAGCTCGGCGCTGTACGCGGTAATGAGAGACCGCCGTGCTTCGTCACCACGCGCGGAAATGACGAGCACATGCCGGGGCCGTTCTAGCGTGGCCGGCGGTGGTTCTAGGGGCGGCGCCGAGCCTAGGAGCAAATGCACATTAGTGCCGCTGAAGCCGAACGAGCTCACCCCCGCCAGGCGCTCCGCGTGACTCACCTTGGGCCACGCCGTTGCTGCGCGCGGCACGCGCACCGGGATTTCATGCCACGGGATGAACGGATTTGGTTCGAGGAAGTGCAGCTGCGCCGGCACGACGCCGTGCTTAAGCGCAAGCACCGCCTTGATCACGGCCGCAACGCCCGCAGCCGATTCGAGATGACCGATGTTCGCCTTTACCGATCCGATCAAGAGCGGGTCGTCGGGCGCGCGGTCTTTGCCGAAGACCGCTGCCAGCGCTTGCACTTCGATCGGATCCCCGAGCGACGTACCGGTGCCATGGGTTTCGACAAATTGCACGTCGCGATGCGACACCCGCGCGTCTTCGAGTGCCGCGCGCACGACCGCCTCCTGAGCCACACCGTTCGGCGCAGTCAGACCGTTGCTGCGGCCATCTTGATTCGATGCCGAGCCGCGAATTACGGCCAAAATCGGGTCTCCCGCCGCTTCGGCGTCGGCCAGTCGCTTGAGCACCAGCATGCCGCAGCCTTCACTCCGCACGAAGCCATCGGCGCGCGAATCGAAGGCCTTGCAGCGCCCGTCGGGCGCCATCATGTGCGACTTCGACAGCGCGACCGTCACGTCCGGGCGTAAGATGAGGTTGACGCCCCCTGCCAGAGCGAGATTCGACTCCGCGCGCCGCAGGCTGCTCACTGCTTGGTGAATCGCCACGAGCGATGACGAGCATGCCGTGTCGATGGACATGCTCGGGCCGCGCGTGCCCAACAGATACGACAGCCGACCGGAGGCAATACTGTGGGCCGCGCCCGAAGCGGTGTACGCGTCGAAGGAGCTCAAGCCACCGCTGCGCATCACTTGCAAGTAATCGACCGACGACATGCCGACATACACGCCGGTCAGCGTCTGCGCCAAGCGATCCGCGTTTACGCCCGCGTGCTCCAACGCCTCCCACGTAACTTCCAGCAGCAAGCGGTGCTGCGGATCCATGCGTTGCGCTTCGCGCGGCGAAATGCCGAAGAAATGCGGGTCGAACTCGGCTACGTTGCGCAGGAAGCCGCCCCAACGCGACGACATCTTGCCGGGCGCGTCAGGATCGGGATCGTAATACTCATCGATGTTCCAGCGCTCTTTGGGAACCTCGCCCACGGCGTCTTCGCCGCGTACGAGTAAGTCCCAAAAGCGCGCCGGAGTGTCGGCGCCGCCCGGAAAACGACAAGCCATGCCGATAATCGCAATCGGCGCGTGCGCCGCATCTTCCAGCCGCGACAGCCGGCGTTGCAAGTCGTCCGCCAACAGAGCCAGGCGCTTGGGCGAGTAATTGCTGATGCGAGTGAGAAAATCTTCCATCTAGTTGCTTCCGATGCGCTTGGCGAACAGGGCTTCAATTTGCTCGTCGGAGAGCGTGTCGATAGCGCCCAAGGCGTCCCGCGGGATAGGCGGCGGCAGTGCGGCTTCAGCCGCGCGCGCGGGTGTGAGGAGGGTCGCCAAATGCTCAGCCAGGGCCGCGAGCGTCGGATGATCGAAGACGAGCGTGGCCGGTAGGCTGCGGGCTTGGCCGAGGCCGCGGCTCAACCGATTGCGCAAATCCACCGCCATGAGTGAATCGAGGCCGAGCTCGTTCAGGGGCTGATCGACGGCGATGTTCCCGCCCTGCGGCACCCCGATGACGCGCGCTACATGCTCGGTGACGAACGCCAACAAGATTGAGTAACGCTGCGCTGCCGAGGCGTCGGCGAGCGCCTCCAAATCCAGCGCGGCCGTTGCTGCGGCTTGTTTCGAGCCACTCGGAACGGCGGCTGCGAGGTGCCGGTCCGCCATGCGGGTGAACAGAGCTCGGCCGTTCGGCGCGCGTTGCGCCAAGAAGCGCGGCCAGGCCACCGGGAGCGCGACCACGTGCGGGGCATCGCTACGTGTGGCCGCGCTCAGCAATTCTAACCCATGCGCTGGGCTGATCAGGGCGATGCCCAACGCTCCGACGCGCTCGCCAACGCCGCGCTCGGCGGCCGCTCCAATTTCGCTCCAGGCGCCCCAGCTGATGCTCTGCGCCGGCAGCCCAAGCGCACGCCGGTGCACCGCCAAGGCGTCCAGGAAAGCGTTCGCAGCCGAGTGATTGGCTTGGCCCGAAGAACCGAGGACCGAGGCCACCGACGAATACAGGAGGAAGAAGTCCAAGCGACGTTGCGCGCTATGCACGTGGAGAGCCCACGCGCCGTTTACCTTCGCTCCGAGCGGCACCAAAAACCGCGACCACGATTGCTGGGGCAGCGCGCCGTCGTCCAGAGCGCCCGCGGAGTGGATGATGCCGCGTAGGGGCGGCAGCGCCGCGTCGATAGCCTGGAACACGCGCGCTACGCCGTCTGCGCTGGCGATGTCTTCGGCCAGAACCAGCACGGCCACGCCGGCAGCACGCAGCCGCTCGATGCTCTGCAACGCGCGCGCATCGGGAGCCCGGCGCGCGACGAGCGCGAGGTGGCGGGCGCCTCGCGCGGCGAGGTGCTCGGCGCTGAGCAAGCCCAGGCCGGCGAGACCGCCGGTCACCAAGTAACTCGCGTCCGGGGAGAGATGATCGAGCGCCGCGCGCGTGGCTTCTTCGGGTGCGAGGACGATTTTCCCGATGTGACGCGCCTGCGCCATGAAGCGGAATGCTGCAGCGG